>JAFZIM010000015.1 GCA_017554365.1 Alphaproteobacteria bacterium
CAGATAAAATGAAAGTTATTTTAACAGAAAAAATCACAAAATTGGGTAACATCGGCGAAACAGTCGAAGTTAAAACTGGTTTTGCTCGTAACTATTTGTTGCCAAACAAAAAAGCAATGCGTTTCACAAAAGAAAATGTTGCTTTGTTTGAAGCTCAAAAGGCAGAATTGGTTGCCCGTCAAGAAAATGCAAGAAAAACTGCTGAATCTAAAGTTGAAGCAGTTAAGAATGCTAAATTACACATGATTCGTCAGGCTGGTGATACAGGTCAATTATATGGTTCTGTATCTTCACGTGATATCGCACGTGCTTTGAAAGAAATTGCAGGCGTTAATGTTGAATCATCTCAGGTTATGTTGGGTGCTCCAATTAAATCTGTTGGTGCGTTTGATACAAAAATCGCATTACATCCAGATGTTATCGTAGATGTAAAGATTTATGTTGCTCAAACTCAAGACGAAATTGACGCATTGGTTGCTGGTAAAACTTTGACTTTCGGTTCAAAGAAAGTTGAAGAAGAAGTTGCAGAAGAAACAGCAGAAGAAAAACCTGCTGAAACAGAAGCAAAAGCAGAATAATTTTCTGTTATATGAATTAGAAAAACACCCGCCTAATCAGGCGGGTGTTTTTATTTTAAAAATTCCCATTCTCCTAAATCATCATTATTGTGTACCATATCATAGAAATTAGTAGGTATGGATGAACAATCTGATGAACATACATAAGATAAACCATTAACAGATTGATATTCACACAAAGACACATTCATCTTATTACACATTTCTCTCGTTTTTTCTTTGTCATTATAATCATAGATATAACAGAAACCTACATCATTTACTTCGTGATATGCGTCTTCAATAACTGTATTGGTTGGCACACACTTTGATTTCATTTCTGCCAGTTTTGCACTGTTATCGGTTGTTAATGTTTCTTCTGTTTCTGTATCAGTATCTGCATCTGTATTCGTGTTAGTTGAAATAGTAGTATTTGTTTTTGGTCTGCAAACACCATCAGAACCCATTTCTTCATTTAATTTTATACAACCACTTGATATCCCAAGCATTTTATTAGCAATTTCTGTAGAAAAGCTTTCGTTTAACTTGTTTACTATTGTTTCACTGTCGTCAGTATCAACAAATAAACTTGTTGCTTCTTTGCCTTTGACCATCTTTAAATCTTTAGAACAATCTATGTTATCAAGATTCAAAATACTTGGTGTAAACTTTTCAAATGTCAATTTTGAAGTATTTTTTACCCCGGCTTTATCAAGACATTTTTGTAATTCTGTCAAAGCAGTATCTTCTTGTTTTGAATTTTGTTCTTTCTTTGCTTTTGCTTCTTTAATTTTTTCACCTAACTTTCCATTAATCAAAGAATTACCAACGATTCCACCAATCACACCTGCACCAACCAATACACCACCGGCTATCATTCTATTCTTGGCTTCTTTATGTTGTGCATCTAATTTTGCTTGGTCTTCTTCACTGCCTAATGCTTGCGCTCTATACAATGATTCATAGGTGCCACTTGTTAACCCTACGTTTTCATCATCGTACAAGCCCATTTCTGCTTTGTCATATATCTTTTCAGCTTCTATGCCTGGCTTCATTCCCAATGCTTCTTTGCGTTCTTTCAAATCTGCTGCCAATGCTACATATTCTGAACGCATACTCATTAATTTTTCATCGTTGCCACCAGGTAATTCTATTTCGTCTGGGCCACCTTTGACATTTTTACCATTGGCGTATGTGCAACGGAATGTTAATAGATATGCTTTCATATCTTGTTCGGCTGCTTCATCTGATTTCTTTTCAGATAAGCCCATCGCCAATTCCATTCCGCCAATACCAGTTGCAGCAGTTGTCAATGCAGTTAATGTTTTATTTGCAGTTGATTGTTCTGTCGCCTTGGCATCTTCGTATGCTTTCTTTTTATCTTCTAAATCTTGTTTCTTCTGTTCAGCTGTGCGGGTATCTTCATCAATAGCTTGTGTACCTGAATCGTTATCATTGGTAGCAGGCGCTTCTGTTTGTCCTTTTTTTGCATCAGATATATTAGATTGAACGGATTTTTTATGTTCTGCTTTGACTGATTCAGGAACATCTTTATATTCATTATCGTTTATAACAGTATTCACAGCTTCTTCATAAGCAGAAGCGGCTTCTTGGAAAGATGTTTTGCTTAAAATATTATTTTTAAGACCATCAACATACATTCCATAAGAAGTATATGGCATACATAAAAGCAGGGCGATTAAGATTTTATGATTTAATATCATTTGTTTTTCTTTCCTTTGCCAGCCTTTGCACCGGATGTTCTTTTGTTGTTTGCGTTATTTGCATCAGTTGTTTGTTCTTCTGTTGGGTTTGGTACACATTCACCATCTTTGAAAGAACTATTTTTATTTTCACATGATTTACTAATTCTTTTAACTATTTCAAAAAATGCCTTGGTCAAAGTATTTATATCTTTTTCCATATTTTTCTGGGCTTTCTTGACTACCTTGTTGCAATTTTTATCGCCGTCAGTACATCCGTTTTGGTTTAAAGCGACACAAACACCTTCGGTTGGGTCCCATGTTACACCTTCACGATTATTACATTGTGATTCAGATAAATCTTTTATATCTAATTTATCAGATGCAACACATTTAAGTGAAGATTCAGACCAAGCCAAAGAATCTTTGCAATTGCATGTTCCCATATCATCATTCCATGTACCATATTTTTTACATGCTTCAATTTTTGCATCACGTGATACAACACATTGTTGTAAAGATGCATTCCATATATTATTAGCAGGACATTTACATGCATTATTTTCCCATTTACCACCAGTATTAGAACAACCATTCTGTGCAGATTTTTCCTGGGCTTTTTTATCTTTTGCTTCCTGTTTTAATTGCTTTTTAGTTTTTTGTTCTGGTTCAGTTGTTTGTGTCGAAGAATCAAAAGTTTTACGTGATGCACTGGCAGAACAAATTTTGTGAACTGAATCCCAACCTTCATTAGATTCAGGACATTCGCAATTATTATTTGCTGCATCGTATTGGCCGTTTTCTAAGATTTCACATGCATAATCATCAGGATAATCTGCATTTACCATTTCTTCGCATGATTTTTTATCACGTGAAACCTTGTAATCATCTTCGCAATCAGTAATAACACAATTAGGTGTTGTTCCAGATATACCAGTTGCATGTGGATATTTACGAATTTCTTGTTCGCAAGGCAATTTTGCAACTATATTTACATCACTTGCCTTGACAGCAGCAGGTGTATTAATAGGTGCATTTAATTTTTCAATATTTTCATGTGCTGGACGTGGCCCATCTTCATAAGCAGGATTGGCAACTGTTGCATTAGTTGCAGCATAAGGTGTTGCGACAGCAGGTGTAGCAGGTTGTGTTGGTTTAATAACTTTCTTTGGACCAGCGCCACCACCCGCCTTAGAAGCGGTTGGGGCAGGCGAAGCCGAAGCCCGCACTGAAGATGTCGGTTTAGATTGTGGTTTAGCCACTGCCTTTGACGAAGTGTTCGCTGCTGCTGGTAATTTATTTTCTTGTGCTGTATGAATATTATTATTTGTCGTATTGCCATTACAAACTTTTGCAATCATTGCTTTTGTATATTCTGCTTCTGCTGTTCTATCCGCTTTTCTTTTGTTTTCTTCATAACATATTTTAACAAATCCAGGATTACATTCTTTCGGTGTTATACCTGGGGTACATTTTGACCATTCTAAAATATATTCATTGTTATATTCATCATGACATTTACTTATTCCAGTTGCTGTTGGAGAAATGTATGTTTCTTCATATACACCTTTAGAAGATTGGTTTAACAGTGCAAGAATTTCTTTATATTTAGTTTGTTTATAAAACTTGATGGTCTCTGTATCTTTATAAACTTGTTTTTCGTATTCTGAATAAAAACTTTCATAACCAGCATCCATTGTAATTCCCCCCCACGCTTTGAATGCTGTATTTTCTACATATTCTGTACAATCTTTATTATCAACAAGAAGTGCAAAAGCGGAAAATGGCATTGTTGTCAATGCCATTAATAAGCTAAAAAAAGATAAAGAAATTTTTTTCATTTTTTATTTATTCATCTTTTTTACTTACCTACCAAACATACTACTAAGCCCTTGTAATTTGTCTGCTGCATTTACAGGATTGACATCTAACCCGATATTTGTTGGTTTAAGTTGGCCGTCAGATGTTGTAATTTGAGCGCCTTGTTTGTTTTGTTCTTTTATTATATCTCTTTGTATAGAAAGGGCAGAAGTATTCCCTTTGACAGCCCCCATAACATCAACAACATTATCCGCTAATGTTTTTGTGCCATTACCAAGGTTGCCGGCCATACCAGATACATTATCTACAACATCTTTTACTTGTCCTGTTGTTTGTTCTGCTGCTTCCAAAGGTTTAAGTGCAACATCATTTACTGCGGCGGCCCCTTTATCTACAGCTTTAGATACTCTTTGTGTGTCGTCTGCTGCTTCTTCTACACTACTAATAACTTTGTCTTTTGCTTCTTTGGCTTTTTGTTCTACTTTTTCAACGGCTGTTTTTATAGAATGACATTCGCCGTTTTTCATTATACCACCCTGGGCTTTACATTCGTTCTTTAAATCTTTCTTGGCTTTTTGTGTATCCAATGCACGACCAATTGCCCCAGAAGATATTAAACCGGCTGCTGTACCAACACCTGAACCCAACATCGCAGATGATGCAGCAGATTGTGCACGTGTTTCACGATATGCATTTTCTTTATATGTTGTGACATTTATACCAAACCATTCTTGCATACATACAAATGTGTTTCCTGCGTATGCTTTACGTGATGCCTTTGGTGTTTGTTGATCGTCGCCAGCAAAGAAATTAACCGTATAAACACAATCAAAACTACGTTCGTCAAACATTGCACCCAAATGTTGACATTGATCGCGCATATCATCACGTAATTTATACATGCGTGCTTCGTCTTCTTTGACTTCCTTTTCAGCGGTTTCACGCAATTTACCAATTGCAGTACCAAAACGTGCAGATAAACCTGAATCTTGTTCCATACAATTTTTAGCAATTGTTTCACAATTTTTGGCTGCTCTGTCTGCGAATGGTTTACCCAAACATTTATTAAATGTTGTGCCACATTCTTTCTGCATACAATCGTTGTATTTATTTCCACATTCTACAACCTTGGTATAAGAAGATAATTGTGCATTTAAATCGCGGTCGGCTTTGATTTCTGTGGTGAATAATCTGAATTCTTCACCAGTACAAGATATATCTTTGCGACATAAATTTAATTTATCACCAAATATTGTGTCCCCGTCCAAAGCACATTTTGAAAAATCATTACCAC
>JAFZIM010000016.1 GCA_017554365.1 Alphaproteobacteria bacterium
ATCAATGTGTATATTAACGCAAATACTGCATTCATTATTTTTAATAAATCATTATTCATCATCAATACTGCTGATAAATTTTTTTCTGATTCCCAATGAAAAACACCCAACTGAGAATCAAGACGCGCGTTCCAAGTCAGATTTCCATATTGTCCGATTAACGCCCTATTTTTCTTTGCAGACATTCCACCGCGCAACATTCCAACCAACACACCATTATCTTTTGTAAAAATATGTGCGATAGCGTCCCTTTCAGAAAAAGGTTTCATATTTATCAAAATGCCTTCGGTTTCTATTTGCATATTTTTATTATATATAAATGAAAAAATTTTATAAATAAAAAATCGCCCAGACGGGCGATTTATTTATTTTACAACAAATTGTTTATAATTCTTTTCGTTGACTTTGACAGAATAATGACGTTTCAAGAATTGTGAATAATCATCAGCAACAAATCTGCCTGTCATTCTTTGTAATTCTTTACGCACTTCTGCTTTTTTGTTTGCATCTGATTTTGGCAAAACGTTTTTACCAACAGACACTACATAGAAAGCATCTTTGTCTTCTGTGATAGAATTAGTACCTTCTTTGCCTGCAAAACCAGCAGTCAAAACAACCAAAGGTGCACCTTCAGTTCTTGATATTGTTGCAGATTTCATATCTTTTATTTTATCGCCTTTGTTCAAAGCAACCAAAGATTCATTTGCTTTCAAGTATGCTTGTTTGCGTTGTTCTGATTTTTTCCAATCTGATATCAAAGATTTTTTAACATCTTTGAAATCTGCATTGTGTTCGTTATTAATTGAATCAACACGAACAATTGCAAAACCATCTTTTAATTCTAACAATTCACTTTCTGAACCAGAATCCATAGAAAATAATTTTGCTATGACTTCATCAGATAAAACTTTGTCAGATATCTTTTCATTTCTTGCAAATGCAGGAACAGACACATATTTAACATTGTGTTTGTCCGCAGCCACTTTCATAGAATCACCAGATATAATGGAATCTTCTACCTTTTGTGCTTTTTGGAAACCTTCGTCATAAGAATCAGGTTTATTCATTTGTGCAGTTATTAACACATAAGATACAGCACGTTTTTCAGGAACAATTACAGGATGTTGTGCATAATATTCTTTTAATTGTTCTTCTGATGGTTCTGAAACCTTGAAATCATTATATTTAATTGCTGTATATTTGACATCGCGTTTAGAATATTTTGCATTATAAACCGCGTCAACTGCAAATTCAGGAACAGCCACAGGAACATTTGTTGCACCAACAGCCATCTGACGCAAAATATCTGTACGCAAGATAGATGCAAAATCTTGTTCTGTCAGATTGTTATTGCTTAATACACTATCAAACAACCAAGAACTAAATTCGCCGTTCACTTGGAATTGTGGGTATGCACGAATTTCTTTGGCGATTCGTTTATCAGATACAACAAAACCCAAATCTTTGGCACGATTCAAAGCCAACTGATTCATTGTCAATGTTGACATTACTGATTTTGTTAATTCTGCTGACTTAACAGGGTCTGTATAAGCAGCCCTTTGTTCGTCTTTCGTCATCAAAGACAACTGACGTGAACGTTCATTATTAAATTGTGGCACAGATATACCTGCATCGCCAACCTTAATCAAAGTCGTATCACGTGAAGCACCGCCAAATATCCAATCAGCAGCCCCCCAACCAACAAAACTGAAGATTAAAACAAACATTAAAAATTTCGCTACCGGTTTATCAGCAGCATTACGTAAATATTCTAGCATTTTTCCACCTTTTGCGATACCATAGCAAAAAAGATGATAAAAAATCAAATAAAAAATACAAAAGGACACAAAATGAAATTTATTATCGGCAACTGGAAAAGCAATGGAACTATCGAAGAAAAAGATGCTATGTTTAAATCATTAAAAAATGTAAGAACTAATAATAAAATTGTATTGTGTTTGCCTTTTACTTTGCTTGATAAAAATATTTCTCATGCACACCTTGGCGCCCAAGACATCAGTATTCACCCAAATGGTGCTTTTACTGGCGATATATCTGGCAAAATGTTAAAAGATGCTGGCGTGGAATGCGTATTGGTCGGACACAGCGAAAGACGCCTTTATCATAATGAAACCAATGACATTGTTAAAAACAAGGCAAAAGTTGCATTAGATAATCAAATCGTTCCTATTATTTGCATTGGCGAAACACTTGAAGAAAAAAAGACCGGAAGAACAATGACCGCTGTAAAAAAGATGTTATTGGAAAGTATTCCTGATAAATACGGCGATTATATTATTGCTTATGAACCTCGTTGGGCTATTGGAACAGGATTAACACCTACTTTGGAAGAAATATCTGCCGTTCATGAAACTATATTCAAGGCATTACGTGGCATAGAACACGAAGACACCCCTATTCTTTATGGTGGCAGTGTAAATATGGATAATGCGTCCCAAATTTCATCGTTGCCACATGTTGATGGTTTATTAATTGGTGGTGCCTCCTTGAAAAGTGAAACATTCTTACCTATAATAAATGTAGTAAAATAATTTTATAATCTAAATAACATAGGACAATAATTATGGAAAACGACAAAGAAGTTGAAATCGAAGAAGTATCTTTATCAGAACTTGCAAAAGAAAACCAAGAATCTGAAAAATCAGAAAAACAACCTGAGGTTGATGAAAAAGATAAAACTATATCTGAATTGACAGACAAAGTTGCTGAATTGAACGATAAATATTTGCGTGTCGCAGCAGAATTGGAAAATACACGCCGTCGTGCTAGTTTGGATATAGAATCTGTATCACGTAATCGTGCAATGGGTGTTGCAGAAAAAATATTACCTGTGATGGACGCTATACAG
>JAFZIM010000017.1 GCA_017554365.1 Alphaproteobacteria bacterium
CACAGGGAAATTAGATTGCATTTCTGTATCTTGGAACAAGTGATTCAATACAACCTCTGGCATTGAGTCGCGTTTTAATTCGATTACAACACGCAAACCTTCCTTGGAAGATTCATCGCGGATATCGGTAATGCCTTCGATTTTTTTGTCTTTGACTAATTCCGCAATTTTTATAATCAATTGTGATTTGTTCACTTGATATGGCAATTCATCAATAATGATAGCCGGATGATCATGTAATGTTTCAAAATGTGTTTTTGAACGCACAACGATAGAACCACGACCAGTTGTGTGTGCTTTATACGCACCAGCATGTCCCATAATAATACCGCCTGTTGGAAAATCAGGTCCAGGTATTATACCAAACAATTCATCATCGCTGATATCTTTGTTATCCAAGATAGCCAATATACCATTACATACTTCACCAAGGTTGTATGTTGGAACATTTGTTGCCATACCCACAGCAATACCTGAACCACCATTAACCAAAAAGTTAGGGAATTTAGTTGGTAATACAATTGGTTCTTGTAATGTGCCGTCAAAGTTTGGTTGCCAATCAACAGTATCTTTATCCAAATCTTCCATCAATGTCGCACCAAGTTTGCTAAGACGTGCTTCGGTATAACGCATAGCAGCAGGTTTATCACCATCACGTGAACCAAAGTTACCTTGACCTTGGACTAACATTTCACCCATAGAAAAGTCCTGAGCCATACGAGCCATTGCTTCATATATAGAAGAATCCCCGTGTGGGTGATAACGCCCCATAACATCACCAACGATACGCGCTGACTTAACAGTTGATTTTGTTGCCGGTGCAACTTCGTTCATAACGTACAAAATACGACGATGCACAGGCTTACATCCGTCCCTTACATCTGGTAATGCACGATCAACAATAACCGACATAGCATAGTCAAGAAAACTTGTTCGCATTTCGTGTTCAATTGGCGAAGTAGGAACCTTGATTTCATTAACTTCATTATTTATTTCAGACATACTTATTTCCCCTATTTCTAACTATTAAAAACATAGCAAAAATATAGTGTTTCGGTCAAGAAATAAAGCATAAAAAAATACATTTTTTGGCAAAAATTTTACATACTACAAAAACTTGACAAATCGCATATATGTATTACAATATAAGGTATAAGATTAAAAGTAAAAATCTGTGAAAGCAAACGAAATATTTTTACCATTTTGGAAATTTATGGGATGGGTTTTTGTATACTATTTATTTCTCGAAGGCCTAAAAAAAATAGGTCTAATTTCAGATGGTAAGAAAAAATAGTTGCGTTTTTATAAAACGTATGATTAAATAGGGTCAGCAAAAGGATAAATTATGGCAACAAAAAGAACATATCAACCATCTAAAACACGTCGTGTAAAGACACACGGGTTCCGTGAAAAAATGGCTACTAAAAGCGGACGCGATGTTTTGAATCGTCGTCGTGCATGCGGTCGTAAACGTTTGGCCGTATCTGCTGTTAACTAAGATGATGGTTATTAAAAGAATTTAAAAATCGCCAATTGGCGATTTTTTTATTGTTTATTTGGTGAATAATAATCAGAAACAAGTAATAAAACCAAACAAAATTTATTTATATTCATGTGTCGGCACAATTCATTTATTTCCAATAACAAACTACTTTTGCATGTTCTAATTCTTCTGTCATTATTTTATGACGAGTTATATCGCCGTCCATCATTACTTCTATTCTTATAGTTGGGGTATTAGGATTTATTTCATGTTCGAAATATATTTCCATACCTTTTAATGTATGTTTATTGCGATATTCAAAACCAACACTTTCTGTTGCCCATACTGCATACACAGCATTGTTAATATGTTGATTTACATCTATATCATCAAAACGACAAGCCATCACATGTGATTTAGTTGGTATAAAATCTTCACATTTATTAAATTCACGTTCCCAAATACGTTCTGGCAATCCAGTCCATTCAGGGAAATAATCAGATATACGTGCTGGTCTGCGTGTATTTAAATCTAATAACACCCATTGAGATATAGCACGAATTTTCAAATTGCCTTTTTCATCTCTTATTTCAAAATCACGTTCAGAACGAACTGCACCAGATACAGAAGGCCAAGTTGAATAAATCAATTTTTCTTTTGCACGTGGCATATCAATAATATCTATAAACATGTGGGTCACGACCCAAGCAATACCTTTGGTAAAACAAACATCACGTCCAGCACCCAACATATCAGCATGTTTACCCGCCAATCCTTGCAATTCATTCATTAACATAATTGGACGCATAAAACCATATCTGTCACATTGATATTCTTTCAATGTATGTTCTTCTACCAATTTGCTTACCATCGCACCCCCCTTTCTTTATAGCAAATATTATTGATTATTTTGAACAACAACAAAATCTATGCTATCACCCAAAATAATTTCATTAGCACGTGCAGCAGATTTGATTAAACCATGTAAAATTTCAGGTGTATCTGCTGGTATTGTTAATGTTTCAAGTTTTGCACCATTACCAACTTTTCTTTCTGTACGAAGACCACGAACATTTTTCAATATTTCAAGTGCGATATTCATTTGTTCAACATCTGTATCATATTCGTCTTTTGTTGTTGGATATTGTGTCAAATGTAATGTTTCGCCACCTTCATATTGTTTGTAAATCTTTTGCCATAATTCTTCTGTAATAAAAGGAATAAATGGTGCATACAATCCAATTATAGCACGCAATACTGAATACAAAGTCCATTGTGCTGATAATTTAGATTCTTCACTATATTTTTCAGGCGACCAGAATCTGTCTTTGATAAATTCAAGATATTGGTCGCAGAATATATCCCAGAAGAAAGTATCAATAGCAGAACGTGCATTGTAATTGAAATATTTATCCAAATTCTTGCGTGTTTCTGCAATTGCTTTATTTAATTCAGACAATACCCATCTATCTTCAATAAATCTTTCAGACACAGGAATTTCTTTTGCAGTTGTTGGATCAAAATCAGTTAAATTCATCAAAACATATTTTGATGCGTTCCATAATTTTGTTAACAATTTAGAACCACGTTTAACTTCGTCTTCTATATAAGGTAAATTTGTTCCAATTGGTGCAGTTGCAATCCAATAACGCAAAGCATCAACGCCAAATTTATTGATTGCTTCTAATGGGTCTGTACCATTTCCCTTACTTTTTGACATTTTTTTACCAAATTTATCAACAACCATTCCATGCATATAAACCGTTTTAAATGGAACTTCGCCTGTTTCATACAAAGACATCATAATCATTCTTGCAACCCAGAAGAATATTAAATCAGCCCCTGTACATAAATAATCTGTTGGATAATATTTTGCTATTTCTGGTGTCTTTTCAGGCCAACCCAATGTAGCAAAAGGCCATTGACCAGAAGAATACCATGTATCCAATGTATCGTTATCCTGAACTAATTTTTTACCACCAGATAATTTAATTGCTTCATCTTCTGTTTCAGCAACATATACATTACCTTCTTCGTCATACCAAGCAGGAATACGATGTCCCCACCATAATTGACGAGATATAGTCCAAGGACGAATATTTTTCATCCATGCCATAAACAAATTATATCTGTGGTCTGGCAAGAATTTTATTTTACCTTCTTCAACTGCCTTGATAGCAGGTATTGCCAATTTTTCAGCATCAACAAACCATTGTGTTGTTAACATTGGTTCAACCGGCACACCGCCACGTTCTGAATATGGTGTTGGAATAACTTTGTCTTCTATTTTTACCATTAAACCAGCAGATTCCAAATCTTCAATAATTACCTTGCGGGCTTCATATCTATCCATACCGCGATACTTTTCAGGAACAACTGATTCATTATTTAATTTTGCATCTTTGGTTAATATGCAAATTGGTTCAAGATTATGACGCAAACCAACTTCATAGTCATCAAAATCGTGTGCAGGTGTAATTTTAACAGCACCTGTTCCTTTTTCAGGGTCAGCATGTTCATCAGCAACAATTGGTATTTCAATATCTGTTAATGGGATAATCGCTTTTTTACCAATCAAATGTTTTAATTTTTCATTTTCAGGATGAACTGCAATCGCTTTATCACCAAACAATGTTTCAGGTCTTGTTGTTGCAATTTCAACATAACCACCATCTACAAGAGGATAATTGAAATAATAAAATTTACCATGTTCTTCACGTGTTTCAATTTCCAAATCAGAAACCGTTGTTTGTTGTTTTGGACACCAATTAACAAGACGTTTTGCACGATAAATCAAACCTTCGTTATACATTTTCACAAACAATCTTGATACATTACGAGATAAACCTTCGTCCATTGTGAAACGTTCACGTTTCCAAACAGGTGTTGCCCCCAAAATATGTAATTGGTTAATTATCTGACCGCCATATTCTTTTGTCCAATCCCAAGCGGCATTTAATTTTTCATCTAATGTCAAAGATTTTGGATTTATACCACGTTTAGATAAATCACGTTCAATCAATAATTGTGTAGCAATAGCAGCATGGTCTGTTCCTGGTTGCCACAAAACATCATAACCGCACATACGTTTATATCTGCAAATAATATCGGTCAAAACATTATCTAATGCATGCCCCATGTGTAAATTACCAGTCACATTTGGTGGAGGCATCATAACGCAGAAAGATTTTTTATCACTTTCTACATGGTTATCCCAAAAATTATTAGAATCCCAAAAATTTTGGATTTTAGTTTCTAATTCACGCGTATCTATATTTTTGCCTAAATCTATATTCATTGTTTTACCTCGGTAATATATTTATCAAACAAACAGATTTTTGCACATAAAAAACATAAAATCAAATATTTTAGCGAAAAACGTTCCTAATGAAAAAACAATCAAAAAATCATATCATTTTATCAGGAAAACGGGGGAATATATGAATAAAATAATTAAATTATTAATCAAAGAAAATATTCATAATAATTTATTGAATATAACTAAAACGAACATAGGTGATAAATACACGATTTTTAACCATAAAAAGCAAGAAATTTTATCTGTGTTAAATGGTTGGGCGACAAATATTTATAGCATATCCATAAACGGAAAAAACATATTGTCTGTAAAATGGGACGAAACCAATTCAAGACCTTTGACCCCTGAACAAAAAGACATGATAGACATTATAAATACATGCAAAGAAAAAATTGATTTACAAGAAACCGCACAAACTATGAACGGCCAAGAATTAGAAATTGCAAATTTTTTACAAAATTCTTTATGTAATTTTAAACATTAAATTGCATGAACAACACGACAGAAAGAAACAGCGTATACGGCACTAGCCCCGGCTTTGCGTAAAATACGATTTAATTCATAAAATGTTGCGCCACTTGTCATAACATCATCAACTAATAATATTTTCTTGCCTTTGATATGTTCTGTATTTTTAACAACGAATACACCACGAACATTTTCTTTTCGTTGTTTTGCATTTTTATGTCCCATATCAGTTCTATATTTTCTTGATACAGAATCAACATCTAAATAAGCATTAAAATATTTCGCAATTGGTTTAGATAATAAATTCGCCTGATTATACCCACGTTTAAATAATCTGCGCCACGCAAGCGGAACAGGCATTACAACATCAACATTTATATTAGTGTCTTTCAAAGCATTTATCATCGCACGCGACATAATCATTTGATATTTCAAAGCAGACGCATGCTTAAATGGCAACATAATATTTTTCGAAACATCATCATAAACACATGCACTGCGTATTAAATCAAGTTCACATTCACCTGCGGCACAATTAGGACACATAGGTTTTTCACCTAAATCTAAATCAGCAGGAAAAGGATACCCACATTTATAACATTTCGGATTTGATATCCAATTAAATTTAGACCAACATGCACCACACAACATTCCATGAGAATCAACAATATCGTTGCATACGGGACAAACCGGCGGATATATAAAATCAAAAATTTTTGAAAATAAATTTACCACGACATACTTTTATAAGATTTATTTGATACTTCATCACCAAACATATTGCGTTTTTGTTGTGTCAAAGTATTAAATAATTCGCCTGATATAACACGCAAAACAAATACATCATCATCACGTTGTGATAATACTGGAACGATTCTTTGTTCTGCAACACCTGTATCGCGTAAAACCTGTTCTACGATAGCCAAACGACGTGCTGCCAATTTCCTTGCTTCTTTGGTATAAGTTGCAGATTCTGGAATAGCGACCTGAATTGCGCGTTTCGGGTTATTTACAACGATAGATGCTGTTTCTGATAACAAAGTATAATTTTCACGAGATAACCCAGAATCACCATTCAAGAAAGAAATTTTAATTTCCAAAGGACGAACCCCACCGGAATTTTCAGACAAATCGCGTTGTGCTGAAAAACCTTCGATATCAGAAGACATATCGCTTGCAACATCGAATCTGTCATCTATCTGATATGTTGATAAATGTTTGTTTTCAGATAAATATGTTTTCTTAAATGCTTTCTTTAATTCGTTTGGCGACATTTTTGACATTTCGCTAACCGAAGCAATTTTTGGTTCTGCAATATTTACAGCAGTTGCACGTGCAACAACATTTTTATTTATTTCCATTGGCACAACTTCACGACGCAAATTTACATTTTTATTGGCAGGCATAACATTTGATTCACCAGCAATAGGCGTTCTGACTGATACAGGACGTGCATTTGCAATTTTTTCTTCGACCTGCTTTTGCATTTGTGTCAAACGTGCAATTTCTTCACGCAAAGAATTTATTTCTTCTACAGCATCTTTCTTTGCAACACGTTGCATATTCAAATTTTCTTCTGGTAATAAATCATCTGTTCTGACAACTGCGATTTCGTCCATACGTGGCATGCGTAAAGGTGAATCCGTATTAGCCCATAAATTAGAAGTTGGGCGACGAGGCTGCAAAACATCATTTATTACAACTTTCTTATTTGAATTTGTTTTATTTGCATTACGTGCAACAATGTTTTTTGTTGTTTTTTTAGCAACTGGTGCAACAACTACCTTTTTTTCAGGCACAATTTCTTCACCAAAAGCAACCCTTGCTGAAACAGAACCATTAGACACATCAACAACCGGCAAATTCGCACCAGCATTGGCGTTCAGGCCAATTAAACATAACAACAAAGATACAGAAAAACGCTGCATATTCCTTTCCTTCCTTGCTTAATCATAGAACAAATTGCAAAATCGTAGCAAGTAAAAAATACAATCTTGTGAAAATAATATATTCTTAAAAAAACACCCTTGCGGGTGTCTTTATTTTGTTATTGTATTTGCTATGTTTTCCACAGCATGATTTTGAACATAAGATTTTTGTGCCATCTTATCTAATCGTGCTGGATTTTCGAATAATTTTTCCAATGTATCTGTTAACCATTTAGCAGAAAATTTCGTTTGTTCTATTGCGAAACCACCACCAAGTTTTGCAAAAGATTCCGCATTTGCCGCCTGGTCTGGATTAATAGCCAAAGGAACCAAAATAGCAGGTCGTCCAATTGTTTCCAATTCTATAACCGTACTGGCACCACTGCGACCTATTATCAAATCAGCATCTATGATTGCAGAAGACATATCTTTGATAAAAGACAAAACATTTGCATGAATTTTATGGTCTGCATAAAATTTCTGTAATTTTGCAACATTTTCTGGTCTTGTTTGATGTGTTATAAATAACTTTTTATTTTTTAATTCGGCTATGGCTAATGGTACAATTTCATCAAGAATTTGCGCCCCCAAAGAACCACCTGTTATTAAAATTTTATTTTCGTGTTTTAATGGCGAATTCGCAGCATTCAAAAAATCTGAACGAACAGGTAATCCTGTATAAACTATTTTTGCAGATGTATTTTTTGGTAAACCATCTACTGATTGAAAACTTGTCATCAAAGTTTTTACCCAACGCATAGTAAATTTATTCGCACGACCAATCGCAGCATTTTGTTCATGTAAAAATGTAGGTATTTTCCAAACATGTGCTGCAAATACTGCTGGAACAGAAGCATACCCACCAAAAGCGACCAATCTATCTGGTCTAAAAATCATAAATCTTAAAATCAAAGCAATTGCAGAAAGACCTATTTTACTTAATGCAATCATTTGTTTTAATTTAGATTTTGCACCGACACCTGACGCCCATATAAAAGCAACACGTGCATTTTTTGGTTTACCATCTTTAACCATTTTTATAACGCGACCATCAGTAGATATAGTTATTTTGTGTCCGCGTTTTGCTAATTCTTCGGCCACGCTTAATGCAGGAAACACATGTCCCCCAGTTCCACCTGTTGCAATCCATATTTTCATTTTTTACCCCCATGTATCTTCTCTGACCAGAGCCAACACGACCCCAAAAACCACACAAAATGACAACAAAGAACCACCACCATACGAAACAAACGGCAAAGTCATACCTTTGTTAAAAAACATGTGTAATGCTGTCATCATATTAAAACATATTTGTCCGACAAATAACGCACCTGCCCCAGTGACCGCATAAAGAACAAATTCATCTTTGGCAAATGCTGCATGTTGAAATAATTTTTTTGCAATCAAAAACATAAATAGAATCAATAAACATCCTGCTAATGCCCCCCAATCTTCTACAATCGCAGAATACACAAAATCATTTGCTGCTTCTGGCAAAACATCTTTTACATAAGATTCATCTCCACTGCCAAATAAACCACCATGCCTGATGGAATTAAGCGAATACCAAACCTGAGTTCTTGGGGTCACAGTAAATATATCACCACTTCTTGAACGAACGTGGTCCAAGGTTGTATAACCTATTACCCCAAGTATAGTTAACGCAGCAATAAAAAGTGGTACTACTATTTTCCAAGGCAATCCTGCAACGAAAATCAATACACCCAGCATACCCACGAATAATACGGTTGTTCCAAAATCAGGTTGTTTATATATCACGTATAAACATATAAAAAAAGGTATTAAAAATATTTCCCAACAAAATTTATTTGGTCGCCATGCATCTTTTGCAAAGAACATATTATCACCATACAATTCGCGCATTTTTGCGAAAAACCATGCGGCTACAACTATAAAAACAGGTTTTAATACATCAGTAGGCATAAATTGTATTCCATAAAAATAAATCCATCTACTACTGCCGTTAACTGCGCCTGATTTTAATGTCAAAGCCAACAAAGCCAAACCAACAATTAAACCTAAACCACCAACTAATATTTTTATCCATTTTTTATTAAGCATACTGATAAAAAGCATAAGGACAATTCCGACAACATTAAAACATAAAAAACGTGCGATGAAATTATACCAAGGCAAAGATAATCTGTTTGCTTCGGCACTTCCTGCTGAAATAGCCATTATCAGTCCCAACCCCATAAGGCCCAAAACCATACCAAACAATTTGCGGTCTATTTCAAAATACCAACTTGTTAATTTACTTTCTTCGCCACGTCTTATTCTTAACATTTATCATATTCCCATTATGCAAATTTTAATAAAATCAAAGCCAAACCTGAAAACAAAACAGACAACACAAAAAATCTATCTACGATTTTTGTTTCAGGCCAACCTAATTCTTCAAAATGGTGATGTAATGGCGCGCGTAAAAATATACGACGACCAGTTCCAAAAATTTTTCTTGTTGTTTTAAAGAACATTGTTTGAATAAATGATGACAATAAAATCAAAACCATCATTCCAGCAGCAACACCCATGATAATTTCTGATTTTAATAACATTGATATCGTTCCCATAAAACCACCCAACGCAAGCGAACCTACATCGCCCATAAATATTGCAGCAGGTTTTGCGTTAAACCACAAGAACCCGATTACAGCACCAAATACTGCACCAAGAACCGCATATAATGCACTGGCTTCTGGTAAAAACATAACTGCGTCCATAAATCCGATACGCGTTGCACCATACAAAGCAACAACCAACACTATTAAAACTGGTAAATATAATTTAGATAACATACCATCAAGGCCATCTGTAATATTTGTTGCATTTGCAGAACCACATATAACAAAGTATGCAAATATATAATACAAAAAGCCCAATGTTAAAGGTATTCCAAACAAATAACCAATTTCCCAAGAATCAAGTGGTAATACAATTGTAGAACCTAAAACTATTGATAAATCAGGAACATAACTTGGCATAGTTTTATTTATTAAATATGCCAATATTGCGACACAGATACCTTCTACAAACAAACGACAAGCAGGAGATAAACCATTAGATGCTTTCTTTGATTGACTTGATATTTTTTTATAATCATCAATAAAACCAATTGTTCCGAACATTAACAAAGAAGATAATGCTATCCACCCTGTTGTATTGTGCATAGGCATAAACAACAAAGACGATACAAATATTGCAATCAACATCAAAATTCCACCCATAGATGGAGTACCGGCTTTTTTCTGATGTTCAACTGGAACATTTTCGCTTATTGGTTGACCTTTGCCTTGCCAATTATGCATTAAACGAATAAAACTATTTCCAAAAACCAGCATAATTATAAACGCCAAACCAAAGGCGGCAGAAAACTGAGTCCAACCACTTGCAAAAAATTGAAAATCATTTGAAACTAAAAAATCAGTCAGCATAAAAATATCCTTTCATCTAAGGATATTTTACCATAAAAAACTGATAAATAAAACGAATATAAAAAATATATTTTATTTAGAAAATACCACCAATAGCCGCTTTATCTTTTTGCTTTTCTACAACCTTGGCAGGATTAGGTTTTTGACCTGGTTTAAACACTTCGTTTATAATCATACCATCTGGGTCTTGAGCCGCAGAAACACCGCTATTTCTGTTTACACGCATAAAAGTCATACCATCTGGCACAGGGAATGGCTGATTAGTTTCGTTTTTCAAAGCAACATTCATAAAATCAGCAAAAACACGTGCAGCCATGTGCGAACCTGCCCCCTTGCCCAAAGGTTTTGGTGTATCATATCCTAAATATACCCCAGCAATTAAATCTTTGGTAAATCCAATAAACCAAACATCTTTTACCTGATTTGTTGTTCCTGTTTTTCCAGCAATTGTATGTCCTGCGACACGTGCCTGCTTACCAGTTCCGCGTTCCACAGCCCCCTGTAAAATAGAAACAATTTGATATAAACTTTGTTCATCAGACAAAGGTTCTGTTTTTTCTTCTTCCTTTGGTGGTAATAAAGAAGAATCCCATTCAATTTGTTCTGATGGTTTTCCATTTAAAACATTTCCATATCTATCTTCTACATAGTCAATCATTTTCGGTGTTATTGCGCGTCCACCATTAACAAAAGCAGAATACCCCAAAACCAATTTTTGTAATGTTGTTTCCCCAGACCCCAAAGCCATAGATTCGTTTATTTGGTCTAAATCTTTTGGATATACACCGAATCTTTGTGCTGTATCAATAGATTCCTGCACCCCGATTTGTTCAACCAAACGAACAGTTGGCACATTACGTGATGTTTCCAAAGAAAATCTCAAAGGTATATTACCCAAAAACTTTCTATCATAATTTTCAGGTTTCCATTCTTTGTTATTTTCACGCCAACCAACAATAGGTGCGTCCAATATCAAAGATTCAGGGCTATAACCTTTTTCCAAAGCAGCCAGATATACAAAAGGTTTAATTGTTGAACCAATTTGACGATATGCCTGGGTTGCACGATTAAAAGAACTTTCGCGGAAAGAACGTCCACCAGACATCGCCACAATACGACCAGTATGTGGGTTCATAGCAATAAGTGCACCCTGTAATTTAGGTTCTTTTTCGCCCTTGTTTTTATTAAATGCATCTAATTCTTTGGCCAATGCGCTTGCGGCTGCACGTTGAAATTCTGGAACGATTGTGGTTTTTATATATAAACCTTCGTTATATAATTTTTCACGACCGATAGTTTCTAATAATTTACGACGAACATCTTCTGCAAAATATTGGAAATCGACTTCCATTTGGGCGGTAAAACCTGAATTTATATTCAAAGGTTCTGCAATTGCGATTTCTGCTTCCTCTTTTGTAATATAGCCATCTTTGACCATACGTTTTAAAACATAATTTCTGCGTTCTTCTGCACGATTTCTGTCATTTGGGGCCTTTGGCAAAGATGCCAAAAACGCACATTCAGACAAACTTAAATCTTTTACAGGTTTATTAAAATACATCAAAGCAGCAGACCCAACACCATAGGCACGTGCACCCAAAAATATTTCATTTAAATACAAAGTCATTATGTGTTGTTTTGAAAAACTGCGTTCCAAACGCAAAGCCAAAATTGCTTCCTTGATTTTTCTTGATAAAGTTCTATCCGAAGTCAAAAAGAAATTTTTTGCGACCTGTTGTGTAATGGTTGAAGCCCCTGTAAATCTTGTATTAAATCCCAAAAGACGCATACCATTATTAACACTTGCACGAATAATACCCTGAATATCGATACCAGGATGTGTCCAGAAATTTTGATCTTCGGCAGCAATAAACGCATTTACCAATTGTGGTGGCATATCTTCAAAATCTATGAATACACGTCTTTCTTCGGCATATTCTATTAACAAAGAACCATCTGAGGCATATAATCTTGTTGCGACAGGTGGCGCATAAGTAGCCAATTTTTTGTAATCAGGTAAATTATGTCCGTGAATCAATACCAATACTGCAATTCCAGCAATCGCAGCCACGAAACACCAAAACACAAATCCCATAAAATAATGTAAATATTTCTTAAATTTCATAAGTTTAATTTTATGTTAAATATTTCAACAATGCAAGTAATGATTCAAAATTAAAACCGCCATAACGGCGGTCTGTTTTTATAATTCTACTTTGCCATTCGTGGCAATAATATCAATTCCATCAGATTCTATTTTTCCACCTGCTTCACGAATAATCAATTCAGCAGCGGCAATTTCTGCAAAATCCAACGAATCGGATACAAAAGCATCAAACTTTCCAGCAGCAACCCATGCAATATCCATCGCAGGGCAACCTGTTTCACGTGCATTTCCTTTAATCACAGGACGAATGCCGTTTGTGTTATATGCAATTGTCAAATCTTCTGGTTCAACAAGATTTGAAACACGTATTCTTTCTGAATGGTATGCAGAAAATACAAAAGCACCATTTCCTGCTTCTGCATAATATAATCTTTCTTCTATTGGGGAATAAACCAAAGCAATCTTTGTTTCACCCATAGAACGCAAAGCCAAAGAAATTGCGAAATGTGCATTTCCACGAACAAAATTACTTGCCCCGGATAAAGCCAACACAAATTCATCGCGTCCATCACCAGTTTTTGAAACATTTGGTGTTAACAAACCTGCACTTGGGCGAACCAATTGCAAATCAGTTAAAATGCTTTCTTCTATTCTAGCAGATGCTTTTGCAACGAAATCACGGGCGCCACGCAAAGAATGTTGTAATGCTTCGACTTCGCCAAAATCATGACGCAAACCTGATGCAGTATTTTGTAATGCTGCAAACATTTTGTTTAATTCTGTCGAACCTTTAATCAACAAATCCATGCGATTACCCCATTATCAATAGATTAAAATTTAAATCCAGCAAATTTGCTTTTGAATTCTTCGGCACGTTTACCTTTGGCACCTTCATTACTGCGTTGACCAGTCCAAGCAGGATGGTTCAAATTATCAGTAGATAAAACCAAATCTTTTTTTACAGAAGAATACATTTTAATTGTTTTTCCGTCTGTAGTTGTGACGTTGATTTCATGATATTCTGGATGAATTCCTTTTTTCATCTTATGTCCTTCTATTTATTATAGCCCGAAGATTATACCTGCTTTTTTCGTAAAATCAAGCGTTTTTATACCAAATCAATATTGACCGATACAACCAAGATACGAATTTCCAGTTGATTCCAATATATTTACAAATTGATTTTGGTTTTTACCAGAAAATAATGCCAATATAGTCCCCGCATCAGTAGCCAACATATCTGAAACGGTCGCTATGGAAGAATTCATTTTCTTGAAAAAACCGCTGGCAGGATGTATTTCAGCGGCGAATAATTGTTGTTTTCCATGTGATTTTGCTTTTGATTCGGCGACTATTACCATCAATTGACATTCAGGTGAAATAATCATTTTTTCTACGATAACGCCATTTCCACCCAATAATTCGCCCCACCAACCAGTAGATTCACAAAACACAGGATAATAAATTGTTGCGTCCGAATTCTTTTCAAAAATACCTGCTAAATCTAAATCGTCCAAAATAACTTCTGGCATCAAGCCGGTATCTGAATTAATTGCCTTGCGAGCCAATTGGTAATCTGCATTACCATTTGTCTTGTTTGGCCAATAAAGAATCGGAAAGTTTCTCATCGCTAGTCATTATACCAAATTTTAAAGATATAAAAAAGGGGGGGTATGTTAAATAAAATACTTGATTTTTTATTTTTTTATGAATTCCGCCCATTTTTTAAGGTTTTCAGACATAATTTTTATATCTTTTTTGGCTGTTTCATAGTATTTATCTGATATTTTTATCTGGAATAACAAATCTGTTAACTGAGGAATCATTGTCATAAACATTGCAATAAATACCCCCATCAACAAAATAGTTATCAGGCTGTCATTCTGCATCATCAAGCCATTCATCAAAATTTCCGAATCGTTTTTGACTATTGCTTCTTGTAAAACATTTGCCCCAGACCAACTGCCCATAACTGCATTTATAAACATAATTGCAAAGGTCAAAAATACCGCAGTCAACCCTATTCCAACCACACCTTTGATAACATCGTCTATCATTTGGCGAATCGTTTTGCCACCTTTTGGGAATATTGCAAATTCGTCTTCATCGAACATCCATGCCATCAACATCAAAGGCAACATTATCAAATCCATTGATAATTTCACGAAAATTTCCAAGAAATAAAGCGGTATTGGTAATAAAGCATAAAAGAACAAGACCAATATTAAAAGACCAGCAAAAAATATTGGAACATTCGGGAAAATTGGTATAGCAAACAAAACTTTGTGCATATATTTATAACTAAAAGCCATATTCATCATTGTCCAACCCACAGCCATTCCAAGACCTGTTAATTGATGAATATTTGCGACTTCACACGCTAATTGATGTCTTAATTTTGGTGAAAAAGCACCATAAGCACTTGCATCTTCTGAAACAGCAACAGGGTCAGCCAACGCAGTAGCCACCATACATTCTGAAAATTTATTTTCATCTGTCACAATATATTCAAGTGATGTCCCTATGGTTAACACAGGTTCTATGACAACATCTGTAATCAACCTTGGCAAAGGCATCAACAATAATCCGACCAACAATGCAAATTTAACAAGATATGTTCCGAAATTTCCCATTACTTTGGTTCCAGATTCTAATTTATTATTTATAAATCCCGCAGAAAAACGCCACGCAATTAAAACCGCCAACAAAGAAATAGACATAGGTATAATTATTTCACCAATACCACGATATACCCCAGGCAATAAATTAGACATTGAAAGCATAACATCTGAAAATAATTGGCAAGTCCAACATGATGTAAAAAAATCAAGTGCGTCCTGCATATTCACAGGTGCAACACTTCGCCAAATTGACACACCCAATATACCAACACCAACTGCTGCCCCACCAATAACCAATGGAACAACAGCACCTGCCGACCAAGGTGCCAAAGCAATTAACCAAAACCAAAATTTTTTTATCGTTTTCACATTTTAATTATACCATAAAATATTTTAAATGTGCTATACTAATAAATAATAAAAATATATAAGTAGAGAGAATGTCAATTTTTAAACAAAAAATATCACGATTATTATGTCGCGTTCCCTTGGTTTTCGGGGTATTTGCTTTGTTTAATTTATTTTCTGGTTCTGCATTCGCTGGCGACATAGTTGACGCATACAATCTTGCACCATTCGTTCCTATTGTTCTTGAAACAATGATGACTATTGCAACATCTTTGTATGATTTTTTCGTTGGCAAGGGTGATGGTATAATTTACATACTGCTTTATGTATTTTTGGCATTCTATTTATTTTTATATCTTTTCAAAATGTATTTACCAAAAGATTGGTTGACCTTTATCGGTTTTTCCGAAGGTGGTGATATGTGGGAAAACAAAGCAGATGCATGGACCATCGCAGATAATGTTTTGAAACCTTGTCTGCGTGTCATAGTCGCCTGTGTTGTTTTATTGCAAATCAAACCAGTATATGTGACAGAATGGCTCGTAAATCCATTTTTAGAATTTGGTTCAATATATTCTGAAAGCATTTTACAAAATGTTTCTAAAACATCTTCGGCAGCAACAGAAATTCCAAAATGTCCTGAATCTATTACAACTGCAAAATGGCTTTCTAAAAGCAGTTGTGATTTCTTGATTAAACCTGTGTTTATAATTTCTCATGAAAATAACCAAGTTATTAAATATGGTTGGAAATTTCTTAAAACAGGCATACGTGGTCTTATGACATTGATACCACATGGTGGCGAAGATTTATTAAATATCATTACTGGAATTTTATTATTAGTCGCATTTATATCATCGAATTTATTTATGGCATTACTGATTATTCAGGGAATATTTGATTTTTGTTTATCGCTTATTATGTATCCGTTTAATGTTTTGGTGTGGGTTGCAAAAAAATCAGATAAATGGGTTGATGTATTACCTGCATTTAAACAAATCATAGATTCATTAAAAAAACTGGTTATAACAATGATAGCATGTGCGTTTATATTATCTATCAATATTGCTATTGTCCGTGCTTTGTTTAATTGGTCTTCGTCTGTGTTTGTTGTTGCAGCGGGTGGTGTTTCAACAACTAATGTTCCATCAGTCACAAATACAGCGATGAATTTCGGACAACATTCTTTGTTATGGTTGTCGTCTATATTAACATTCTTTTTAATGCAAAACATATTTAAAATGACACGTGAAAGATTAGATTTATACACGAAAGATACAAAACATGATTTATACGACAATGTGACGAAAGATATAAAAACAATGTGGGGTAAAATAAATTCTATACCATCAAAGTTAGAAACTTTATTTAACCTGAAAGAAAAAGCAGAAGGTAAAAAATAAACAATGCAAGAATTGGCTAATACTTTGATAGATAATGGCGTTCAATGTTGGTCTTGTCCAATATTTGATTCTTTGTTTGCCATAATATCTAATTCCGCAGCCGCTGCATATCAACGCTTAAGTTTTATCAGCGTTATTATCTTTTGCGTATTATTTAGTTTTTATATTTTTTCTGCGGTATGGCAAAATATTAAAAATCCAGACGAAGACCCATTTTTCCAAAAATCTTTAAAACCTGTATTGATAAAAGCAATTTTAGCAATAAGTTTATTAGGTTTTGGAACTGCTGTTCCGAAATTAATTTCACAAATAACTTTTGAACCTGCGGCAGTTATGACTTTGTCTTATTCAAAAATATTATTACCAAAAGATTATGTTATTCCTGATTATCCAAATCCAATAAAACTTGATGATTCTGGATTCTTTAATCCTGATTTACGCGATACAATTTTACAAATACTTGAAACCAGTGTTTCTAATTTTCAGGTATATATTAAAATTGGCATAGCGGTTATGGACGAAGCATTTTCAATAAAAGCATTATTAGGTTTTGGTTCATTGGTAAAACACGCTATTATATTTTTCATAGGGCTATTTTTAGCATATAATTTTACGAAACTATTTATTAAATATTCATTTTGCTTTATGGATGTAATCATAGCAATGGCAATGTTTGCATTTTTCTTTCCTTTGTCTATCGTATTCTTTATTTTCAAAGGTGCAAAATTCGCACCAAAATGGATGGAAAAAATGGGTGGCGATTTGGGTATAGGTCAAACAAAAAAACTTATAAACGCAATCGTATCATTGGCAGCAGCAATATTAACTTATACAATCATTATGTTGATTATTCGTGGTTATTTAAATGCAAATGGTGTTGATGCTGATTCAATCAGAAATTCAGCAGAATCTTTATTTGATTTTGATTTAGAAAATTCTTCTGCAATGCAAATAACTTTTGCTGGTGCAATCGTATTGGTTTATGTAATAAATTATATAGCAGGACAAATTCCTAAAATCACAGAAACAATATTATCTACTTTCGGAATCAAACAAGAAAATTCTGTATCTAAGAAAATGGAAGAAGATATGTTAAATTTAACCAAAGGCATTTTTAACACTGCCAAGAATATGGTTAATATAATAAAAGATCCTGATAAAGCGATGGAAGAAACAGAAAAGAAAAAAGAAGAACCAAAGAAAGACGATAAAAAAGGCGATAAAAAATAATGATAAAAAAATGGCTAATAGAATTTGGATTCAAAGCAGTGATATGGATTGTCGCTGTGGGTCTTGGTATTTGGTATTTATCCCATTCTATTGGCGGGGCTTCTTTGTCTTATACCAGTGTAAATTCTTTCATGTCGCAAATCGGTGCAGAAAATGGCGACATATCATCTGTGAATGGTTGTTTCCTTTGCAAATATATATCTGAACTTTTTGCAGTAATGGGACGTGCCACAGAAATGTTTTGGAATGGCATAGTTCACAATCTTTGGATATTAATGGCTGTTGGTTTTGGAATATATATAATATTGCACACTTTGCAATATGTTCGTGAAACCGCTACTTCCAAAGATGTAAAAAACCAAACAGACAAAGAACCTGTGCTTGATTTCAAAAAATGGTTCGATAAAGTTTGGAAAACAGGTTTACGCGTTCTTATTGCTGGCGCTTTAATTGGTGCAATAAATTGGTCTGGAACAAGCGCATTAAAAACTATAACTAATATAACCGTGACACCTGTTATGTATATTGGTTCTACTTTATCAATGGCAGCAACAGGAACAATCACACATGCATCTTGTGAAATGAATGATTTTTCTGAAAAAGAAGAAGATATTTTAAATCCTGTATTAAAACCTTTTATGTGTGTAATGGGTAATTTAAATGCAGTTATGTTGGCTGGTGCTGGTGGCGGTTTCGCATTGATGAATTATTCATGGTTGGGACTTGGCGGTGGTGCATTTACTTGGGTTGCAGGTCTTGCATTGGTTATTGTATTTTTACTTATCGGATTTAATTTGGTATTTCAGGTATTAAGTGTTTTATTTAAATTGGTATTTATCATTATCTTTATGCCTTTGTTAATTGCAGCCGCTGCTTTTGAAGAAGTATGGTCTTTGGCAAAAAAGGTATTTAACACATCTGTTGATTTATTGATTAATTCTGCAATAACGATATTGAAAATAAGTATTAAAATTTCAATAATCTTTGCAATTGTATATTTTTCTGCCGACTCTTATTATCCTGGCCCAGAAGATGGATTCACAACAATTTTGCCACCATTAATGGGAACTGCAAAACAAGAAAATTTAGACCAAAAAACTTTATCTATTATGAATGCGTTTTCTACATGTGAAAAAGTTGCTTTGAAATCTAATAATGAAATGGACAAAGATAAATTCAAACAATGTTTTGAAACACAACGCAATTTAGTTGAAAGCAAATATCCTGGGGCTTTTGATTTTATGGACAATGGATTTGAATTTTTATTCTTTATGATTGGTGTTGCATGTTTGTATTTCTGGATATTATCACCAAAAGTAGATGATTTATTAAATAAATCTAAAGATAAAAAAGAACAATTTGATTATGGTGGCGAATTGAAGAAAATTGGTAAAACAGCAATTGACGCACCATCAAAGATATATTTTAAAGTAAAAGACATACTAGACAATGGATAAAAACAAATGAAGATTATAAGATTTTTTAAACGTTTATTCATTTGCATATTATGCATTGGCTGTTTATACAATTCTGCTTTTGCAGCAGGTAATTTACCACATGGCGATATTGGTTTATATGGGAATTGGTTAACAGATTATAATTTGGGTATTTATAACAAAACAATATCTTCGGATATGAAATCTTTTGAAAATACATTTGAAACGAATTTATCAAAATCAGATTTCGTTCCTATTGAAGTAAAAATTGGTTTGTCTTTTATAAAAGCACTTTCTTCGCTTGATTCTGTTTTACAAATTTCTTTGGTTCGCTTTACGATTATATTTTTATTAATTATGTATGCGTTTTGGGTTGGTCTTGAAGCATATAAAATGATAAGGGAATCAACAGATTACAAATCCGTATTATATGACATATTCAAAAAAGGAATGATAGTATCTATTTGGATTGCAATTCTTATTTATGGGCCTGCACGAATATTTGTATTATTGATTAATCCTATTATGGCATTGGCTGTGTATATATCTGATTTTATACTTGATACGGTTGCGAATTTATACAACATAGAAATTCCAGACACATGTGCAACGATACAAAATTATATAGCAGCAAATACTTCTGGCCCATTATTAAGTGGCGATGAAGAAAATTTATTAATGGAAACAACAGGCAATATAATGTGTTTGCCAGCACGTTTGTCTGTTTATTTTTATCACGCAATCAAATTAAGTTTTCATTGGATTATAAATGGCATAGGACATAGTGCAACTGCTGTCGCTTTGGGTATTGTGTCTTTGTTTGTATTTATAAAAGCCATTTTCAAATATGCTTTTATGACATTGGGTGTCACAGCAGATTTATTTTTAAGATTATTAATGTTGCCTTTCACAGCATTGGCAGAAAGTATGCCAGCAACAAAAGAAAAAAATTATGTCGCCAAAATATATACAGGATTACTAGAATTATTTAACACTAAAAAAGCATCAGATGTATTAAATGTATTTATAAATGTTGCAATTTATTTTGTATCTTTGTCTATTATAATTGCGATATGTGCAATATTATTATCAAATGTTATACATTCGACACCTGATTCAACATTTGTTTTAAATTCTGCCATGACAACATTATTATGTGGTTGTTTAACATTACATTTGGTTAACAGGTCAGACGAATTAGCAAAAAAAATAGGTGGTGAAGTAAATAATTCATTAGGTGAAGATTTCCAAAAATCTACCAAGAAAGTATGGGGTAATACAAAAGCCATGGCTGGAAAATTATTTAAAGAATGGTTAAAGAAATAAATTAAACAAATTCTATAAATTCACGCATTACTTTTTTTACGCCTTTGGTCTTAAAAGCAATTGTCAAAGTATCTTCATCAGAAGCAATAACAACCCCGCGTCCCAATGTTTTATGTTCAACCATTTTACCAACATCTGCTGATATTGTTTTTGTCTTTTTTATAACAGGTTTTGATGATTCAACCATAGAATCATAATCACCATAAGATTTAATAAATTTTTTATCTATTTCACCGATAAATCGTGATGCTGAATTATATTTTCTTTCGCCAAACATCATACGCGACATAGCATTTGTTATTATAACCCGTTTTTTTGCACGTGTAATTGCAACGTATGCCAATCTGCGTTCTTCTTCTATATCTTGATCGTATTTATTATCATTTGGGAAAACGCCTTCTTCCCAAGCAGGCAAAAACACACTATCAAACTCTAACCCTTTGGCTGCATGAATAGTCATAATATTTACAACACCATTATCATCATATTCATTATCGTTATCGTCTGTCATCATCAAAGCAGCGTGTTCCAAGAAATCATATAAACTATCGTATTTTTCTACTATGCTTAATAATTCTTTGATATGTTCGATACGTTCTTCGGCATCATTGTCTTTTGATTGACGCCACATATTTAAATAACCGCTATCTTCTAATAATTTTTGAACTGCGATTTTAGGTTCTATATTTTGCCAATCAAAATCAAAAGCATTTAAAAATTCATCAGCATTTTTTCTTTGTGCCACAGACAATTTTACATTTCTTAACCCGTCCATTAAACTGCCACCCAATTCACGCATTTTTATCATTGCAGCAGGCCCAATTTTACGACTTGGTTTTGATATAACACGTTCAAAAGATATATCATCAAATGGATAAACCAATAATCTTGTATAAGCAATCGCATCACGTATTTCCATTCTATCATAAAACTTGGTCGCACCAATTATTCGATAAGGAATATTTCGTGAATTAAATTCTTCTTCAAATGTTCTTGATACAGACCCAGCACGAATTAAAATTACAAAATCAGATAAATTATTTTTACCATTTTTTATTATTGTATCTGCGACTAATTTTGCTTCGTCCCAATCAGTTGGTGTTGTTAATACATATACAGGTTCACCAATACCAACATTATCAGCAACTTTTAATTCTTTACCCAATCTTTCGTGGTTATGTCGAATCAAAGAATTCGCAGCCCCCAATATATTTCCTGTACTGCGGTAATTTATTTCCAATCTGATAATTTTTGCGTTTTTATATGTCTTTTCAAATTCAAGAATATTTTTTATTTCAGCACCACGCCAAGAATATATAGATTGGTCATCATCACCAACACAACAAATATTTGGATTATCATTATCCTTGGTTAACATTTTTAACAAAGCCATTTGGGCGGCATTTGTATCCTGAAATTCATCAACC
>JAFZIM010000018.1 GCA_017554365.1 Alphaproteobacteria bacterium
ATATCAAAATCAAGAACTTTTGGTAAATATTCTGAATGGGAATGGTTAAAAGCGCATGGTATGGGACGCGGCGCAAATGAAAATAATGTAATTGCTTTAAATGATACAGGGGATGGAACTCTTAATAAATTATACTACAAAGATGAATTTGTTCGTCATAAAATCATAGATGCAATTGGAGATATGTTTACAAGTGGTGGTTTTATTTATGGACATCTTGAATCATACAAGGGATCACATGCGTTGAATAATTTGGTTTTACGCAAATTATTTAGTGATAAATCAAACTATGAAATCATAGAAAAATAAAAAAGGAGAAAATATGAAAAAAACATTAGTAATTGCTTTGGGTTTAGCTGCGGCTGCTTGTGCAACAACAAAAGATTCTGATAATGGTTTGGTCAGATTTGATGGTGAACCAAAAAATTGTGAATATTTGTATACTATTGATTCCAGTGCGACAACATATCAAATAGAAAATGCTTATGAATATTTAGAAAAGACAATATTAGAACAAGGTCCAAATGCTGATGCTTACTATATTGAAACAGCAAATATTTCTGAAAACCCAGGCGCTGTTTTCGGACCAAAAAATACTTATAAATTTAAAGCAAAAGTATATAGTTGCAAAAAATAATCAAAAGTCGTAGAAATACGACTTTTTTTATTATAACTTTCGGCTTTATTTTTTTTATTAGTTTGTGTTATAATGATTCAAAACAGAGAGAGAATTGATAAAACAAATAGTAAATGTTCATCATAAAAATTTTGCAACTGGGCTTTTTTGGCAGCCCTTGGGTGTTGGTAATACTGCGCAAAATTATGCTAGACAATTATCAAAAACTAATGATAAAAGATATACTTTGTATATTGAATACAAGTCGATGCTTGGCGTTACAGATGAACGTAGTGGTGCGCGTGTTGGAATGCCAAGTGCTGCGGTGGAAATTGTAAATTCTTTATCTGATTTAATTTCTTTTTTAGGTGTTTTTCGTGCAGATAAACATTATTATCTGGTTGCTGTCAGAAATGGTGTTATTATTCGTGATATATTGTTTGACAATGCTGAAGAGGCGCGTCAACTTTATACTCAATTAGCAGAAATACCTGATTGGGGTGCTTTGTTTGCACCTACTGCGTGGGGAATGCCAAAGTCTCAAGAAAAATTTCTGGCGGATTTGATTGGAAAAAAGATTACTGCGAAATTGCGTCAGATAAGTGTTTTAAAATCTATGGCGCCGTCTATTTTATTTACTGCGGTGTTTGTTATTTTTGGATTGGTGGTGTTAACTAATCCTGTGAATCAAAATCCTGACAAGAAATCAAAAATAAATCCTGAAATTGCGAAAGAATATAGACGCAAGATTGAAATGAAAAAACAAGAAATTCTTGAAAGAAAAATAGCAGAAGAAGTAGATCAGGTTATTGAATATCCTTATGATAGATTGCCAGATGTGATGGAAAGGGCGCAATTATGTTATAAAGCGATTGCTTTTGTTATGCAACCTTTGGCAGGATGGAATCAAACATATGCTAAATGCGATGGTGATTTTGTTAGTGTAACTTTTTCACGGGATTTTGGAACTTTGAATGATTTTTATGAAATAGGTGCTGATTTAATGCCTGGGGCGCTTGTTCAAGAGATATCAGAAGACGAGGTAATGGTTCGTGTAAATTTACCAGAATTAAAAACTGGTTCTTCTGTTGATGAACGCGACCAAGTTACTGTGATGCGTGATGTTGCTACATTGTTTCAACAAGTAAACACCAAAGCTGATATCAAAGGTGTTACAGATAAAATGTTACATAACAACAAAACGCATGATATATATGTTACGGAAGTAGGTGTAACATCTAAATTAATACCAACAGAATTTATGCAAGCGTTCAAAGATTTTGATGGTGTGTATATGTCGTCTGTTTCGTGGCGTGCAAATACACGAAATTGGAATTACGAAGTAATTATTTATTCAAAATAAAGGAAAGAGACATGTGGAAAAAAATAAATTTTGCAATACTTTCTTGTGTAATAGCTTTGGGGTTAAATGTCGGTGTGTATGCCGAAGACATTTTTAATGATGAAATATTTGATGAAGAAATTTATGACCAAGACCAAGAAGCTAATCAAGATGCTGAATATGAAGATCAGGTTTCTATTCAGGCTTTGAATGATTATAATCCATCTGGATCTTTGTTTGAAAAAATAACAGCATTGGAACAAGAAAAGGTTGTTATACAATTACAAAAAGAACGCGCACAACTTGATTTGGAACTTGAAAGATTAAACGCGGAAAGAATTAAATTACAGATGGAATTAGATACTTTGTCTGGACGCGCTGAACAACAACAACATGAATTAGAAGCAGCGAAAACTCAATTGGAAATTCAAACAGAAAAATTAAGAAAACAAAAAGATTCTATTGATGAAGAAGTTAATAATTACGAAGCACCAAGAACCCAACCTGCGCGTAAAACAGAAACAGATCTTAGTGGAAGATACAGATTAATAAATGTCGTTGGGGTTGATAATCAATTGCAAGCAACTGTGTCTGAGATTGCTACGGGACAAAATAAACGTATTGCTGTGGGAAAACAACTTGATGGGTATACTGTAAAATCAATTTCTTTGAATGATGGTATTATTTTTGAAAAAGATGGAGAAACAGAAAGTTTAAATATTGGAAAATAAATTATGCGTAAGACAAACAATGATTTTTCAAATGCAAAACGCCAATTATCTATACCTGCTGGTCTTGAGAACGCTAATAGTAAAGACATTCTTGATTATTTATTTGCTAATAATAATAAATTGTTGACTGCGTATGCTGGTGAATTGGCTTTGCCAAAAGATACGCAGAATTTAGTAGCATATTTTTCTGGTGGTGAAATCATAATATCGCGGACGCATAAATATGATGGTCGTGTTTTGGCGTTTCTTGATTTGTTGCGCCAAAATAATAGAAGTATCAAAGAACCTTTCTATTCTG
>JAFZIM010000019.1 GCA_017554365.1 Alphaproteobacteria bacterium
GCTAATAATGCTTGTAGTAAAAAATTACCCGCTTGTTTTTGCAATAAAAACTCCCTCCTACACATATAAGCATAGCAATTGAAAAAAATTATTGCAATTGGTTTTAAGATACTTTAATATTGAATTGTTGAAAGAAAAAAGCAGTAAGAAAGTACTGAAATAATTTATTTCCAAAAAAAGAAAGAAAAATGCAAAACAAAAAAAATCAAACATCTGTGGGTCAGATGATTCAACGTTGCCATAAATGGCGTCAAAAAAGAAAACAATATATCGATCAAGCACGTCAAACTGCTGATGAAGTAGAACGCGAACGCTTATTACAAACAGCAGAACATTATGGTCGTATGGTTAACGAAGAACAGGTGAAAATTGATTCACAACGTGATCCAAAAGATAAATCTGTTGAAATGGCAGAAAATGTAGAAAATGCAGAAAACTCAGAATCTGGCGAAACAACAGAACAATCTGAAGATGATGAAATTGGATTTCCAGATTTTATTACTAATTTGAAATAAAATTTACTTTATTTTTTATTGAAATCGGGTATTTATTTGCTATGCTTTACCCAAAGGAAGCATTATGGAAAATAATTATACCGTTCTCGCACGTAAATATCGTAGTCAAGATTTCGATTCTTTGATTGGTCAAGATGTGTTGGTAAAAACACTTACCACCGCTATAAACACAGGTCGTATCGCACACGCATACATATTCACAGGTATTCGTGGTACTGGTAAAACAAGTACTGCACGTATTTTGGCCAAAGCATTAAATTGTTTATCTTCTGATAAGCCAACTGCTAAACCATGCTGTGAATGTGAAAATTGTAAATCAATTGCCGCAGGTCAACATATTGATGTTATGGAAATTGATGCTGCTTCTCATACTGGGGTTGATAATATGCGTGAAATCTTGGACGCTGCACTTTATCGTCCAACCAATGCACGATACAAAGTTTATATTATCGACGAAGTTCACATGTTATCACAAAGTGCGTTTAACGCATTATTGAAAACATTAGAAGAACCACCTGCACACGTTATATTCATATTGGCAACAACTGAAATTCGCAAGGTGCCTGTCACTATATTATCTCGTTGTCAGAGATTTGATTTGGCACGTGTTCCAGTTGAAACATTAAAAAAACATTTTGCATGGGTCGCAGACCAAGAAAAAATTGAATTATCAGATGGCGCAAATGATTTATTGGCACGTGCGGCTGATGGTTCTGTCCGTGATGGTTTGTCATTACTTGACCAAGCAATCGCACAAACAGGCGGTCATGTTGACGAAGGCGCAGTTCTTGATATGCTTAAAAGAACAGACCGCGGAACAATTGTTAATTTTATGAAAATTGTTTTATCTGGTGATGTAAATGCAGCATTAAATAAACTTGATGAAATTTACAATAATGGTGCAGATTTAACAATGTTGTTGAATGACATGATGGAATGGACACATTGGGCTACACGTATGTATCCATCTTTAAGATTGCAAGACGCAACTTCATCACCTTATACAGCAGACCAGCGTGAAACAATAAAACAAATAAATGAAAATATCACATTAAATACACTTTCACGTATTTGGCAGGTTATGACAGCATCTGTATCTGAATTACAGGCATCAAGTAATCAAAAACAATGTTTTGATATGTTGATTATTCGTTTAATGCATATTGCAGATATGCCATCTATTCCTGAACTTTTAAAACAGAATGAAAGTCAACAACCAACTATTCAAAAAATCGAACCAAAACCAGAAGAAAAAAAACCTGAAACATTAACTATTAAATCAGCCCAAGATTTATCTAATGCCTTGCAAGAAGCACGCGAATTGTTAATGTTTGCATATTTCAATAACAACATTGAAATTGTTGAATTTACAGATGGAAAAATAAAGATTTTTGACCGCGGTAATGACAAAGAATTTTTACCTAAATTATCTAATTGGTTAAAAACAACAACTGGCAAGGTATGGGACATAGAATTAATGGAACAATCACAACATCAACAAACAAATTCAGAACATGTCAAAGAAGAAATACAATCTGATCCTATGGTTGCAAGTGCGATGAATTTATTTGATGACGCTGAAATTGTAAATGTTTCTGATAAATAAAAATATATGGGGGGAATTATGAAAGAACAATCAGGACGTTCTTTGATAGAAATGTTGGGGGTATTGGCACTTGGTGGCGTTATTGTCGCTGGGGCTTTTAGCATTTATAAAACCATAGATGCACGACAAAAACATTTTATTGCATCTGAAACATTAAGAGATATTGCAAGTAAAACACAAACATTATTAAAATATTCTGGATATACACCTGTATCTGTTGATTTTCTTATTAAATCTGGTGCTATTCAAAATGCTAAATCTCCATTGGGCAGTCATGATTGGTCAATTACTTCTTCCTTTGATGGCACAGAATTTTCAATCAATTTAAATGGTCTTAGTTTTGATGAATGTACTTATTTTGCAACCAAGAAAATTGATTGGACAACACATATATCTGTTAATGGTTATGATTCTGGCGACGCATCATATTGTTTAAAATCAGGTGAAAACAAAATATCATTTTTTGCAGAATAAAAATTATGAAATTATATAGTGTATTTTTATCAATTTTATTATTGGCTGGCTGTATGAAATATCACAGCCCTGCACATGAAACATGGCAAACATATCTTCGTGGCGCCAGTTTTTCTGACATGAATGAAAATGCAAAAATTGCTAAATTACCAATTTATATGGGACATGGCGGAAAAAGAATTACAACAAATGGCGAATTATCTCCAAATATGCAATATGGCGACAAAACAAGTATTGATAATGCTATGTTGATTAAATATATGTCTAATTTGGAATACGAATTATATGATTCTTTGCGTAAACCTGGTATGTCCGTCCAAAGGGTTGGCACAGATGTTGTTGTCATATTGGTACGCGATGCAATTATGGAATTAAATGTTGCTGATATTTCAGATGATGGTGCTGACACATTAAACATAATATCTAAAATCATAAATAAATATAACGCAACATTTATGGAAATTGCAGGATATACAGATTCTATGCACGATCAAAATGCTGCACGCAGTTTTTCATTAGACATGGCAGAACGCGTTGGTGTTTATTTTGTTCAACATAATGTATCTCCGTATCGTATGTTTATATTGGGTCGTGGTTCAGCCCGTCCAATTGCAGGTCAAGATGACATGGGACGTTTAACAAATAGGCGCGTAGAAATTCGTTTTACCCCGGTCAGATAGTATCGGTATAAATTCATATTTTTATATATAAAAAAACTTTGCCTTTTTATATAAAGGTTGCTATATTTTTTATAACCTAAACAAATTAAATAAATAAAAGGAAAGAAAATGGCAACAGAAAATAATTCTATCGTAAAAAAATATACAAAAATGGGTATAATCGCAACATCAGTTGTTGTGGTTGCTTTGGCTGGGGCTTTGTTGATTTCAAATATTAACAAAGGTTCTTCTTTATCAAGTGCATTAAAAGAAGTTTCTACCCAATCTGCAAATATGAATGATTTACATATCGCAGTGATAAGCATGGATAAAATTCAATTAGAATCTAATGTTTTAAAAGATTTGCATAAACAACGCGCTGCATACGAAGAAAAATTAAAAGCAAAATTAGAAAAAGAACAAAAAGCATTAGAAAAAGAAAAGAAAGACATTGAACAATCTCAGGGTGTGTTGGCTCCAGAAGCAATTCAACGTCGTGTTGCCGATTATCAAAGACGTGTCGCAACATTCCAACGTGATTTGGCTGAATCTGCACAATCATTGGAAGCAGCATATCAAGAAGCAGTTGCAACAATACAAAAACAACATCTTGACCCTGTTGTCGAAGGCGTAATCGCAAAGAAAAATTTATCTTTGGTAATGGACGGCCGTATGTTGCGTTTGGGTAAAAATGTTGAAAATTTAGATATCACAGATGAAGTTATCAAAGCATTAAATAAAAAAGTATCATCTGTAAAAATGTCTAAACCAAAAGGTTTTTAATTAAAGATTTATTTTATTTCCGGGGGGAAAGTAATACAAAATATTACTTTATGGAAATAAGATAAAAAACACCCGTCGAAACGGGTGTTTTTTGAAATGAAAGCGAAGGAAAACACTTTCTTTTTATCGGTACGCATGAACGCACCAATTGGTTTATTATGGTTCTTCTGGTTCCACAGACACAGGTGTTGGTGCAACGAAACGCCAACCCTTGAATCTTTGTCCTGGTTTGGTTGTGGCTTTGACTGGGGTACGAACATCTTCGCCGTATGTTGCGGTTCCTGCATTGTTTGCAGATATATCAGCAGAAGATGCATCAGTCCAATTAATTGTAATTGTATTCGCTTCACAACTTGCGAGTGTTGGCGCAACAGAACCCAATATAATATTTCTATAAGACAAATAGTTTGCGTCACTTTCTGTAAATACATTTGTACAATATGCCACACAATTTGAGCTGCAACCAACTACACCACCAGAATATGTTGTGTCTTCCACAAAAATCCACGGATTGGCAGATATAATTAGTTCGTTTTCTCCATTTGGTATATATCCATCAATCTTACAATAACAATAAATCGCACCTTCTTGTCCAGTTTCATCTGATAGCATAGAATTTATCATCGTTACATTTGTGTATGTATTAGTTGTTTGGTCTCGAGTACGTGTCCCCACATGCGTACTACATATACCATGACCAGTTAGTCTACCTTTTCCTGGATATTCAATTATAAACTTTCCTTTGTCATTAGTCGTTGATAAGTTAAACATTGCTACACTTGCGTAATTTTCACCATTATTTGATACATAACCTCTGTCTTCAACTCTATCAAGTCCAAGTAAACTTACCAAATCTGGATTGTTAACAGCTGGTTTCACATGCCAACCTGGATCGCATGCCGTTGGTTCGCATGTATCTGCACCATTTCCGTAATAATCGTTTCCAGATAATGCTGTCGCATGTGCGATTGTTGATATTGTGCCATTTGAACCCATATTACTTATATTACATGCACGATAACAACTTTCTGCACTGGACCCTGTTCCGTCGGAACTGGTGAAATCACCATTTGTTGCGGTTGAACATGATGTTAATCCCTGGGCCGCATTTGCATTATATGTGACATCACCACTTACCCCCGGACAGAATGAACCCGGTTGGTCGCATGATATTACGCTTTCGCCACCCGCAGGTAAATATTGTCCCGCACCAATTTGATATAATATGTTTTCATATTCTGCAACCGCGTTTACGTTGCCTTCATATACGCTGTCCATGTTGTCTGCGGTTGCAGCATTGGTATATGTATAATCTTCCTGCATATAACCATCAGATGGGAATGTGCCCGTATTACTTGGTTCTGCAAATGCCGGCGCAATTACACCCATTGCAAGCGCGGATGTTAAAAATAGTTTTTGAGTCATGTTCTCCCCTTTCATTCCTATTGTGTTAAATAAAAAACCGCAATTCTAAAATTGGCGGTTGGAGGTTAAGAACAATTAAAAACAGAAATTGCGCCGTTTATTTTGTATTCACGGCCCTCCAACCATAATGAAAGTTGGAGGCATTTTACGTCTGCTTTGCGACGCTGTTTTTACGGGGTTCTTAAGCCTCATCAGAAAAACTCTTTCTGACATTTTATATTCTATCAAAAACCCGATTCGCAGCGCAAGTATTTTTTCACACAAAAAAACACCCCACAAAATGCGGGGTGTTTTTATTTGTTTTTTCGTGTTTATAATTCGGCTTTGACTTCCTGAATTTCATAACATTCAACTCTATCACCTTCTTTAAGGTCGTTATATTTATCGAAACTCATACCAAATTCAACACCGACAGATACTTCTTGAACTTCGTTCTTTTCACGACGCAATTGTCCGATTTTACCATCGTAAATAACGACATTATTGCGTAATAAACGAACCATCGCAGATTTTTTAATAACACCTTCACTGACGCGACAACCAGCAACTTTGATACCTTTGCCGACCGTGAATAATGCGATAACATCTGCATAACCAATAAAGTTTTCATGTTTTTCAGGTGCTAATTTTCCAGACAAAATTTCTTTGATTTCATCTGTGATACGATAAACAACACTATGATATCTTATATCAACACCATTATTACGTGCCATATCACGAACAGAACTATCTGCACGAACATTAAATGCAATAATTACAGCACCAGATGCAGTAGCCAATCTGATATCGCCTTCGGTTATTTGACCAACCCCAGCAGATAAAACTTCAACCCCGGCTTTGTCAGAATTGAATCCACGCAACATATCTGTAATTGCTTCCACAGAACCTTGAACGTCTGCACGCAAAATAACAGGCAAAGTTAATTTCTTTGTTTCATCGCGTTTTGCAAATAATTCTTCCAAAGAAGTACGTTTAATTGCGTTTGCTTTATCTTTTGCTTTCTGAACACGATATGCAGCAACTTCACGTGTTTGTGCTTCTGTTTCCATAACGTGTAATTCGTCCCCTGCATTTGGCACAGAATCAAGACCCAATACCATCACAGGTTGACCTGGCTTAACACTTTTGACACGAACGCCATTTGAATTAATCAAACCACGAACACGTCCAAAAGTTTCACCAACTACAAAAACATCACCAACAGACAAAGTCCCTTGACGCATCAATACGGTTGCAACAGCACCCAAACCTTTTTCCATTTTTGCTTCTACTACATACGCAGATGCAAACATTTCAGGGTCTGCTTTCAAATCCATAATTTCTGCTTGCAATAAAATGGCTTCTTCCAATTTATCAAGACCCATTTTGGTTTTGGCAGATATTTCAACACATTGAACATCACCGCCCATTTCTTCAACCTGAACTTCCTGTTGCAACAAATCAGTTTTTACACGTTGTGGATCTGCTTCTGGCAAATCGCATTTATTTATTGCTACAATAAAAGGTACTTTGGCTGCACGAATATGATTTATTGCTTCAATTGTCTGAGGCATAATAGAATCATTTGCAGCCACAACCAAAACAACGATATCTGCAATTTGTGCCCCACGTGCACGCATTGCTGTAAATGTTTCGTGTCCAGGTGTATCAAGGAATGTTATAACCGCACCAGATTTTGTTTTTACTTCGTATGAAGAAATATGTTGAGTAATTCCACCTGCTTCACCTGCAACAACATTTGCATTACGGAACGCGTCAAGTAATGATGTTTTACCATGGTCAACGTGTCCCACAACAGTCACCACGGGTGCACGTGGTTGTAAATTTTCTGGATTTGGTTGTTGTTCCAAAATGTTCACATAAGGTTTAACATCAACACGTTTTACGGTCGCACCAAATTCAGTTGCAATCAATTCTGCTGTATCGGCATCAATAGATTGATTCTGAGATGCCATCATACCCATTTCCATCAATTTTTTTATAACATTACCAACCTTTTCAGCCATGGCTAATGCTAAATCTTTGACGGTTATGGTATCGCCCAATGTCACAACATGTTCCACTTTCTGAGGCGCAACAAATGCAGCACGTGTTTTTTCACGAGAACGTTTAATTGATGCTTCACTTCTTCTGCGATTAGCACCACGTAAACCAATTTCATCATCATCGTCTTCACCACCAATAATGATGTCGTGTATGGAAATTTTACCGCCTTTCTTAAAATCTTTTTTGAAATGATTTTGTTTGTTATTAAAGCGGCTATTTTCTTCGTCATCATTATCACGACGATTATTATGTTGTTGCCCAAAATTTGTTTTTTTGTTTTCGTGTGTGTTTTCACGCACAGGTGCAACAACAACTTCTTCTTCCACTTGATCAGTTATATCTGATTCACGTTGAGCAGCCAATTGTTCTTTGACCTGTTCATATTCACGTGTTTCTCGTTCAATTTCGGCCTTTCTTGCTTCACGAGCAGCAGCTTCTTCGGCTTCACGTTTTTTACGTTCTTCTTCTTTTGCCTTGGCTGCGGCCAATACCGCTAATAATTTTTCATCAGCGGCATTATGTACAGGTTCAACTTTCTTTGGTTCATCACGCAATTCTTGACTGCCAGGAACAATAATACGACGACGACGTTCAACACGAATCGTATCGCCTTTTTTGTTTTGTACTGAATCAACATTTACTGATTTTCCAAGTGTTAATATTTCCATATTTTAACCTTATGTTTTTTTATTCTTTGTCGTCTTCTGTAATACCATAAGCAATTTCACGTGCTTTCATAATAATACGATTAGCCAAAGACATTTTCATTTTATCTTGACCCAAGATTTCGACCAATTCATCAGATGCTAAATCAGCCAAATCTTCCAAAGATTTAATTCCTTGTTTACCCAATTCCATAATGGTTTCACGTTTTACGAATGTGAAATTCAATAAATCGTCTTGTATACCATTTGCATGGCCTTGTTCAAAATAAGATTTTTCTTGTTCTTCAAGATATTTCTTTGCACGATTTTGTAATTCGGTTGAAATTTCAGGACTAAATCCTTCGATTGCATCTAATTCAGATTTATCAACATAAGCAATTTCTTCTATGCTTCTAAATCCATCGTTAATCAATCTTTCAGCGACAGCATCGTCAATTTTCAATGCATTTGTGAACAATTCTGTTTTTTCAATACGTTCTTTTTCACTTCTTTCTTTTTCTTCTTTTTCATCAACAACGTTGATTTCCCAACCTGTTAACATAGAAGCCAATTTTACATTTTGACCATTACGGCCAATTGCGATACTTTTTGCATCACGTTTTTTGTTTTTACCATTTTCACCAGATTCTTCTTTGTCATCAGATTTTTGATTAAACACGAATTCTTGTTCTGGGTCTTCTTTGATAACAACATTTGCTTTCTTTGTATCTTCATCGACGATGATTTTTTCAACCTTGGCAGGTGTCATAGCATTCAAAATAAACACAGCAGGGTCTTCTGAATACAAAACAACGTCAATTTTTTCACCATAACATTCATTTATCACAGGTTGTATACGTGTTCCTTTGATACCAACAGTCATACCAACTGCATCAATTCTTGGTTCTTGGGTTTCAACAGCGATTTTAGCATGTGAACCAGGATCACGAGCCACAGATTTAATTTTGATGATACCTTCGTAAATTTCTGGTACTTCCTGAGCAAACAATTTTTCCATAAACAATGGATGTGTTCTTGTCAAAATAATTTGTGGACCTGTATTAGAACGGATAACGTCCATAATCAAAGCACGAATTCTATCACCTATCGCAACTTTCTGAAAAGGTATCATTTCTGTATTTTTGATATAACCTTCTGCCCTGCCGTTGATATCAACAATTACATTACCATGTTCGATACGTTTAACGACACAACTGACAATATCGCCAATATTATCTTTGAATTCTTCGTATTGACGACCTTTTTCAGCATCACGAACACGCATGCTCATTATTTGACGAGCAGTTTGGAAAGCCATACGACCAAATTCAGGTTCAGGCAAAATATCTTCTATGACATCACCAACTTGGGCGTCTTCTTTGTATTTCTTTGCCTGTTTTGGTGTCAACATTGTATTTGGGTTGTAATCATCACCCTTTGATTCAGGTGATTCAATAACTTCAAATAAACGTTTGACTATAATAGCGCCATTTTTTCTATCTATATCAACAACGATATTAAATTCTTCGCCATATTTGTGTTTTGCTATTTTGGCAATTGCGATTTCCAAAGATTCAAAAACAATTTCTTTGTCTATCATTTTTTCATTTGCCAAAGATTCGATAGCCAATAACAAATCTTGACGAGGCATTGATTCAAAAGACATCTGATTTCTCCTTGCTATATTGTTGTCTTTTACTGAAAGAGTGGGGTTTTTCAGGCCCCACTCTTAAAACTTTTTAAGAACATAGATATTATTATGTCCGAATCGCAAAAAATCAAGCAAAATTTTAAATAAAATAATCTTTATTCTTGCACTTAATATTATCGTTGTTGCTTGACGATTCCAAATTTGGACTATATACTTAAAATTATGAAAATAATAAGCAGATATCTTAAAAGACAATTATTTGCAATTTTTATAATGCTTTTACTGATTTTGACCGGTTTAGCATGGATGATGCAGGTTATGTCTACTATGAAATTTTTGATAACTTAC
>JAFZIM010000020.1 GCA_017554365.1 Alphaproteobacteria bacterium
ATCTGCGTTTTTCCATACATTTGCATCATTCTTTGCACTTTGGAAAAAGCCCTGTAAACTTGCACTTGCTTCCTTGAACGCCTGTTCGTTGCCCTGTGGTTGTGTCGGAACATATACAGGCCCTTGTTCAGAACAATATTTGTCATACAACATAAGCATAAATGCCTGATCTGAACCAAATTCTTTTTTGAATGCTTCGCAAGATTTATTTTCATCTACATCTAAATAATATTCTGTATTTTTAGTAATTCTTGCACCATTTGCGCATTGCATATCAGCATTGAATGTATATTTACATTTCTTTGTTTTTGTTGGGTCATCTGGAACTACAGGATTTGGATCTGGTTGTCCAGGAACTTTACAAAAACCTGTTCCTTTCTTAGAATTGTATTTCCATTCTGCTTTCTTGTTTTGGCAAACACATTTACCATCTTTCCAATCAGAATATTTATATTTACAACAAGCAATGGCTTCGGCATTACCTTTATATTGGTCTTCACATTTATTAGATGGTGTCGGAGTTGGTGGTGTTGGGTCGTCCCTTTCACCAGTCACATACACGCAAACAGCACCTGAATAAACAGCCACGCCACTTTTTACTGATTTACCATTGTTTGTTATATTATCTTTCAAAATTGTTTTATATTTAGAATATTCTTTATAATTACTTGGTTTTATAGGACTATCTACGCAAACAGGTATTGTATAAGATTCCCAATAATCACCTGTAAATGTAGTTTTACATCTATATACTTTATCACCATTTGTCACAACAGAACCATTTGGACATTCATAATCTTCACCAATTTGATGGTCATCACATTCAAGACATGTTCCATCATCAAAATAAATATATTCATTAGCACTATAACTTGCACCAATCTTTCCGCCAAGTTTTATACCTGCATACGCCCCAGCGACTGTACCAGCACCTGCACCAAATGCACCAAACAAAGCACCACCAGCAGCATTACCTATACCAGCACCTATAAAGCCACCGCCTAAACTCCATAATATACTGCCCCTTGCACCACAATGACTTGTGGCATAACATGCTTCTGTAACGGTTCCTGCGTTTGCTGAATTTACCAAACAACAGCCGACTAATAAAGAACATATTGCAACTTTTTTCATAATTCCCTTCCTTAGGTTAGAATTCTAATCTGATATTATTTTATCATAAATATAAATTTAATAAAAGTGTTTTTTTATTAAAAATATTTGTGTAATTCACCACCATTTTTTACCAACCATCTTTTTGACCTTTCGACACCAAAACCATAAAGTTGTGATACTGCATGCCAAAATTCTGGCGAATGATCCATGTGTTGCCGATGTGCCATTTCATGACAGACAACATAACGCATTACATCATACGGGGCAAAAGCCAATCGCCACGACAAAGATATAGTCCCAGTTGAAGAACAAGACCCCCAACGTGATGTTGTATCACGCAAAGTTATTTTCTTTGGCCAAAATTCTTTTGGGGCTTGCTTTACAATTTCTTTTACTGATTCCAAAAATTCATTTTTTATAAAATCACGTACACGTCTTTCAAACATATCTAAACCGCCACCTATGCAAAGATTCATTTTATCTGAATCAATGTATTTATTTCCGCGCATATTTTCATCATGCAACAAAAGCACATTTTTCCCTAAAAATTCTATGGTGTCATTTGGTTTAAGAGTTTGTTTTTGTGGGGCTTTGCTAAATATATATTCAACCCATCTGCGTTTAGATTCTAAAAAATTAAGAACAAATTTTTCACTTGTTATATATGGTTTTGATATATGGATTTCCATATTCGGATTTGTTTTTGGTCGCAAAGTGACATTACGAATACCGCGTCTTGTTTCGATGATAACTGGGACTTTAATTCCTGATGATAAAACAAAAAAATTATTGTCAGACATTTTTTATGATAAGTAAGGTTTTATTTCCGATATTATTTTATCTGTATCAAATCCATATTCACGATAAATCGTTTCGCAGTCCCCAGAAGCACCGAATTTATCAATACCAATAACAGCATCTGCGATTTCAAACCAAGATTCAGGCGAAGCCGCTTCTATTGCGATTACACACCCACGCAATATAGATTCTTTGTATTTCTTGGTTTGTTTCTTAAACAACCCAACATTAAACATAGACACAACCTGAACATTTTTGAACTTTGACGCAATTTCAACCGCCAAAGGTATTTCAGAACCAGTTGCTATCAATGTTGTTTTCACCCTGCCCGATTTTGCTGGGAATATTACATATCCACCCAAAGATAAATCCGCAGTTTTTGGGGTTGAAATCTGTTTAAATTTCTGTCTTGATAAAATAATGGCAGACGGATTATTTGAATCTTTGATTGCTTCATTCCAACTATAAACAACTTCATCAATATTGCATGGACGATAAACATTTAAATTCGGAATCATTCTTAAAGATGGTAATTGTTCAATTGGTTGATGTGTCGGGCCATCTTCGCCAACACAAATACTATCATGAGAAAAAACATATATAACCGGCAATTTTGACATGGCTGCCAACCGAATCGATGGACGCATATAATCACTGAAAGCCAAAAATGTTGACCCCACAGGTCGCAACCCACCAATTGCCAACCCGTTCATTATAGCCCCCATTCCATGTTCGCGAACACCATAATTGATATAATTTCCATTAAAATTGTTCTTTGTAATATCTTTTGACAAAGATGTTCGAACCCGTGTGTTATCAGCCAAATCTGCAGAACCTGTTATAAGGTCTGTCCCTTCTTTCATTAACAAATCAAGGTATATTCCAGATAATTCACGCGTGGAAACACGTTCCGGTATTTTCGGTAATTTTATATGGTTTGAAACGGAAATTGTCTTTATCGATTTTGCCACAGGTCGCATACCTACGACATTCCATAATCTTTCACCATCAGCATTAGTATTCTTAGATATAATTTCCAAAATTTCTGTATCTGATAAAGCCAAACCATGTGCTTTTGCATTATTTTTTAACGAAGACCCACGACCCAACACATTTTGACATTGTATAAACACAGGTGCCGTAGATTTTTCAGCCCTGTCCAATGCGCGTTCTATTGATGAAATATCATCACCACGAACAGACATAACATTAAAGCCCATTGAACGCATACGCATATTTATATCCATATCAGTTTGGGCAATTCCATCAATAGACAATTTATTATCGTCCCATAAAACAATTAAATTATTCAAATTCAACCGCCCAGCCAAAGCCATGGATTCAAAAGACACACCTTCCATTAAATCGCCGTCTGAAACAATACAATATGTTCGCGCCCTTATTCCACGAATCTTCTGAGACAAAGCCAAACCAACGGCATTACCAATGCCCTGACCCAATGGCCCAGTTGTTGCGTCAACCCCATCTATGCCATATTCAGGATGTCCAGGCAATCCACCATATTTGCGAAAACTATTTAAATTTCCAATATTATATTTTGATAATTTTAATACTGAATATAACAAAGCACTGCCATGCCCCGCAGACAAAACAAACCTATCTATTCCACGTCTTATATGATTAGCAAATATACAAGTTATTATTTCAGCAGCATCTAATACAATACCAATATGTCCGCTGTGTGCCGACAAAATGGCAGACAACGCATTTGCA
>JAFZIM010000021.1 GCA_017554365.1 Alphaproteobacteria bacterium
ACTTTGACAAGAGAATACATCAAAAATAACAATAGAATTAAACAATTTACTGAATTAAGAAAAAGTGATTTAGGTGCTTCTATTTTGGTTTCTTTATTGGCGTATTATAATACAAAAAATAATAATGATTATTGGTACAACCTTGGTTATGAATATGGTGGCCCAATAATGTATAGTTATATGCGTTGGATATTAAATGAATCAAATAAAAGAAATATAGATAACTTGTTATTTGTCGCCCGTGATGGTTATACATTACAGAAAATATTTGATACATTTAATACCAAAATAAAACATAGTTATATTTATGCACCAAGATTTATAAATCTTGTATGCAGATTACAATATAGACATGGAAATTCAAGCGTTGCTTTGGCACAACAGCGAACAATAATAGAACATTATAAAAATGATAAACGTTTATCAAAAAAGTATCATGATTATGATTTTAAAAAGAATTCATTAGAATCTTTCATAGAATCAAATATAAAAATATTTAAAGAATTAGCAGAATCTAGATTTTCTATTTATAAAAATTATTTGGCTAGATATGTTAATAAAAAAACACATAAAATAGGAATCATAGATACCATAACAGAAAATTTTTCAGCACAAAATCTGATATCTGCTGGATTGGAAGATAAAAGTATAGATAAAATAGGCTTTTATTGGTATGTGCGAGTTTTATCTCAAAATAAATATTCTGCATTTGTTGATACATCTTTGAAACAATCTGCTGAATACGTAAAAAATTGGGGGCTTATGGAATTTTTAATGTCTTCGCCAGAATTTCCAATAGAAGGTATTTCTGAAGATTTTGAACCAATTTATAAAACAAATATAAGTGAAGAAGAAAAATATATACGCCAGGTATATCCTGATATTTCAAATGGTTCTGTGGATTTTGCTTTTGATGTTAAAAGAATTTTTGGTGATAATGATATTTATATTGATTATGACACAATTATTGAATGGGTTAATTGTTTTTGCAGAATACCTTGTAAACAAGATTTTATAAATATGGGAAAAATACAAACATCTTCTAATCCGAATAATGACGTGTATGAATCTTTATTTAGGGCAAAAATTAAAAAATCTTATATGTTAAAACACCCTATAAAATATTATAAGAAAATAAAATCGTTTATGTGGACAACACCATTTGAAAGATTTATCGTTTGTATAACACATCCTATTGGTTTGCATGTACATGGAATAAAAAAAATATCTATGTATATTTTGCCTAAATTAAGTAAACGAATTATGCATGTAAAATTAAAAGTATTTAAAAAATTTTTATATGAAATTATTATAGGTGCTAAACATGAAATATAATATAACATTTTGTATGTATCATATAATTACCGGTGGTATAGAAAATATTTTATTAAATGTCTTAGAAGAATTATCAAAATATGATAAATACAATATTTCTGTTATTTCTTTACAACCTGTCACAGAAACTAAATTTTTAGAATTCTTTAAAAAGAATAATATAAAATTAATGGTTGTAAATACGTATGTTGGTGCGCCAAGACCTAAAAATTTCTTTAAAAGAAAATTTCAATATTTTAAAAGATATCTAAACAATAGAAAAGTTAGAAAACTTTTTAAAACAAATGATTTGTTGATAGATTATTTCAATGGTATGTTTTTTAAATTATTTGAAAAAACTAATAAATGTAAAAAAATACTATTTCCACATTGTTCTGTTAAAAGTTTTTTATTAAATAAAGATAAAAACATAAAGAAAATGCTGAAAGTGTATGACAAAATCGTATGTATTTCGCAAAGTTTTTACAACGATATGATTGTAAGATATTCAAATTATAAAGATAAATTCACATGTATATATAATCCAATAAATTTCAATAAAATAAATAATATGTTATTGGAAGATGATTCGCATTTAAAAGGTAAAAAATTTTTTACTTCTGTTGCAAGATTAAGTCCAGACAAAGACCATAGGACTTTGTTAAACGCTTTTGCTGAATTCTTAAAAAAAGAAAAATATCCAGATGTATATCTTTATATACTTGGAACAGGACCATTATTGGAACAATGGCAAGAATTATGCAAATCTTTGCAAATAGATAAAAATGTTGTGTTTTGTGGTAATGTTTTAAATCCATCAGTTTATGTAAAACATGCAATTGCTAATATATTATCTACATTTGGTGAAGGTTTGCCAACCGTATTGATAGAATCACAAATTGCAAAAACATTAAATATCGCATCAAATGTAGAATGTGGTATTTCAGAAATACTATTAGACGGACAAGGTGGTATTTTATTTGAAGCAGAAAACCATATTGATTTAGCACAAAAAATGTCTGATGTTTATCATAATAAAGTAAACACAAAACAAATGATTAAAAATTCAGAAAAAGCACTTGATAGATTTGATGCTAAATCTATATGTGTGAAATTAGATGATTTGTTTGATAATATAATAAATAACAAAAAATAAACACAGGAAATCCTGTGTTTATTTTTATTTTGCAATTGCATTTGGTATAAGCCAACTTATTTGTATAGAAGCATTATCCCCATATTTTGTGATAGTAAAAGATGTTGTTGTGGTGGTTCCAACTGCAATATGTGTAGTTGCCCAATATGATGGCGTGCTGTTTTTTGAAAAAAGTACTTCGTAATTCGCATTGTCTAATTCTATTGGTAAATTTATTGTGTTGGCATTTCCTGTATAATGACCGCCAATTTCTACCAAACCAGATTTATATTTTTTATACCATGCATAATTATTTTCAGAACTTGGTAATTGTGATTCAATAATATAATCTGCTGTTGCGATTTCTGGTATTTCACTTTGTTTGGCTAATTTTGTTCCGCCAAGTGTTTGACCATCATGTACGCGCAATGTTTTATTTGTTGTATCCATTGTTATTTCACCGATTGCACCGGTAAAAGCGTCGTTTTCAGCCGCTGTTCCGCGTCTGATTTGTATTTGTCTTGACATAATTAAACTCCATTTTTTATATAAAAAATGCCGGCAAATGCCGGCAATAACAAATAAAAAAAACGACATATATTCTGTCGCTTTCCATGGCATATATTATATCACAAAATACATAAAAAATCAAGTTGTTGTATTGTGTCAAAGGTGTTAAAATGTCTTAAAAGGTATTTATATGAAATTATTTAAAAAAATCAAATATAACAATGGATTACGAGAAATATATTTTTGCGGTATAAAAGTATTTTCATATCATAAACGTATTGTTTTAAGAAAATGTGATAATGATATTTTAAAATTCATAGGGATTCAAAAATGTAAAGATTTGAAAAATCTTGTTTTGGGGTCTTCACATGGTCGTGATGGTTTTATTCCTGAAAAATTTGATTTTAATTTATCTAATTCTTCACTTGATATGTATCGTATTTGGAATTTGTATTCATGGGTTGTCAAACATAATGGAAAAAACCTCAAAAATATAATTATATTTTGGTCTGTTTTTCATGCCGGTCTTCAACTTGAAAAAACAAGAGAGTTTAAGCGGTGTATTCCATATAAAGCATTATTTGGTATTGACTATGCGTGTGATTTCAAAATAGATGATAGGTTTGCTTTAAATCAAATAAATCAATGGTTAAGAGATATAAGATGTCCGCGTGAATTTCGCGGAAAATCTAGATATGATATAAAACATGATGAAATGGCAGAAGAGTTGGCATATAAACATGTTAAAAATACTAAGCGCAATAACAATCAAATTCAATATTTACAAAATATTGCTGATTTAGCGCGCAAGAAAAAACAAAAAGTTTATGTTGTTTTGCCACCTTATCGTTCAGATTATTTAAAATGTTTGCCTGATAAAAAAGAAATATATTTTGAATTATATGATTTTCTTGATAAAAACAGAGATGTTAAATTACTTGATTTTCAATTTGATAAAGATTTCAAAGATTCTGATTTTGATTCGCCTGATCATTGTAATGAAAATGGTGGTAAAAAATTAACAAAGAAAATTAAACAATCTATTCATAAATAAAATGACAGAAAAAATTAATATATTGCAAGAATTACGTGTCTTACAGGACAAGAAGTACAAAGATTTTAATTCTGCTTTGATTCCGAATATTTCAAAAGATTTATTTATCGGGGTTCGTACACCAAAACTTAGAAAGTTAGCAAAAGAAATTATAAAAAGTGGTTTTGATAAAAATTTTATTTCTAAATTACCACATAAATATTTCGAAGAAAATCAATTACATGCGTTTATTTTATCTGAAATAAAAGATTTTAATGTTCTTATCAAAGAAATAGAAAGATTTTTGCCATACGTTGATAATTGGGCGACTTGCGATCAAATGAATTCTAAAATATTCAGAAAGAATACAGATGCTTTATATGAATATATTTGTAAATGGATAAAATCAAAACATGTTTATTCTGTGCGATTTGCGATTAAGAATTTAATGCAGTATTGGCTAGGTGATAAATTTGATGTTAAATATGCCGATATGGTCGTAAATGTAAAATCTGATGATTATTATGTGAATATGATGCGGGCATGGTATTTTGCGACCGCAGCGGCAAAGAATTTCGATGAAATATTACCATATTTTAAAAATGGAATTTTAGACGATTGGACCCGATTACAAGCCATAAAAAAGGCGTGCGAATCATACAGGGTTTCTGATAAAAACAAAGAAATATTACGTTCGTTTCGTTAATTTGTTTTTATATTGATTTTTCGCGATTCTCGGGTATAATAATCCCGTTGCCCTAATAGTCTAGTGGTAAAACACGTCCTTGGTAAGGACGAGTCACAAGTCCGATTCTTGTTTAGGGCACCATTTAATAATCCTATATTTTTTAAAAGGTTTTAATTATGGTTAAAACATTTCCGACTGAAATAATTGGTGAAAATATCAAATTGGTGAAATTGGCACCAACACTTGATAATGTAAAAATTCTTTTTGAAATTGTTGATGCTAATCGTGAAGAATTTAGACCTTGGTTGGAATGGGTTGATTTTGTAAAAAAGCCAGAAGATGAAATGCATTTATTAGAACATGATAAAGATTCAGCAGAATGGTTTATTCAATGGAATAATAAAATCGTTGGTCGTGTCGGTTTTGTTAATATGTCAAAATCAAATCGTCGTGGAGAAGTCGGTTATTTCCTTGATAAAAGGGCTGGCGGTCATGGTATTATGACAGAAGCTTTCAAATTGATTGAAAAATTGGCTTTTACAGAATGGGGATTTAACAGAATTGAATTGAAAATAGACCCTGAAAATACAAAATCTTTGGGTGTAGCAAAACGTATGAATTTTACACAGGAAGGTATCTTACGTGGCGAACACTTCATAAATGGGGAATACAGAAATTCAATCATGTTTTCTAAATTGAAATCTGAATACGACAAATCAAAATAAAATTATAAAAATCCCTTGATAAGTCAAAAAAAACTTATATAATTTTGGTTGTTATAAAGGTTTTATATGATGTGTTGATGTGCCTGACAACCGCGGAATATTATATGAAATCGTAATAAGTAAAAAAGCAGGGTGGCACCGCGCGAAAAAATCTTAGCGCCCCTGATTTTAAGATTTGAATTGGTGCCGAAAATCAAAAAAATTATATGGCACCGAAACAAAAGGTGTAAAAAAATGTTGTCTTTGAAATCAAAGTATAGGACTCATACTTGTGGTGAATTGACTGAAAAAAACGTTGGTGAAGTCGTCACTTTGTCCGGTTGGGTTCATCGTAAACGCGACCATGGTTCTTTGTTGTTCGTGGATTTGCGTGATAATTATGGTATAACACAATGTGTGTTTGATGGTGGTGATGCTAACCTTGAAAAAATTCACCCAGAATCTGTTATTAAAATTACTGGTAAAGTTGTTGCCCGTGATGCAGAAGCAATTAATGATAAATTGCCAACAGGTCGTATTGAAATTAAATCTGATAAATGGGAAGTATTAACAAATGCTGATGTTTTACCATTCCCTGTGTTTGGTGATGATGATACTGTTGCAGAAGATTTGCGTTTGAAATATCGTTATATTGATTTGCGTCGTGATAGTTTACATAACAACATCTTAACACGTAATCGTATTATGAAATTTTTGCGTGATAAAATGTGGGATATGGGATTTAGCGAATTCCAAACACCTATTTTAACTGTATCAAGTCCAGAAGGTGCACGTGATTACATTGTGCCAAGTCGTAATCATCATGGTATGTTTTATGCATTGCCTCAGGCACCACAGCAATTTAAACAATTGATTCAAATTTCTGGATTCGACAGATATTTCCAAATCGCACCTTGCTTCCGTGATGAAGATTTGCGTGCTGATAGATTGTTGGAATTTTATCAGTTGGATATTGAAATGTCTTTTGTTGATTTATTAGATGTTCAGGCAGTTGGTAATGAATTAATGCCAGAATTAATCAAAGCATTTGTTCCAAACGCAATTGTTGACCCTGAAATTCCACATATTCCATTTGTAGAAGCAATGTTGAAATATGGTTCAGATAAACCTGATTTAAGAAACCCTATCTTAATCAGTGATGTAAGCGAAATATTCCGCGGTTCTGAATTTGGTATTTTTGCAAATGCTGTGGAAAATGGTTCTGTGATTCGTGCAATACCTGCACCAAATTCTGCTGATAAACCACGTTCTTGGTTTGATAAATTAACTGAATATGCAACCAAGGAATTAGGATTAGGCGGTTTGGCTTATATCGTATTTGGCGAAGAACCAAAAGGCCCAGTTGCAAAGAAATTAGACGCAGAAAGAATTGCAAAATTGCATGAAATTGCTGGCGATAATTCTTCTTTGTTCTTTGTATGTGATACAGAAGAAAAAGCAGCCAAGGCCGCTGGTAAATTGCGTATCAAATTGGGTGAAGATTTAGGATTGATTAATCCAAATGAATTTAAATTCTGCTGGATTGAAGATTTCCCAATGTACGAATTAAACGAAGAAACTGGTGCAATAGATTTCGGACATAACCCATTCAGTTTGCCAAAAGATGATTTAGATGGCGACCCATTAAAAATCAGGGCAAACCAATTCGATATGGTTTTGAATGGCGCTGAAATCTGCAGTGGTGGTTTACGTAATTATAACCCAGAAATTATGATAAAAGCATTCGCAGTTGCTGGATATGGTCCAGAAGTTGTGAAAGAAAAATTCGGCGGAATGTATGCTGCGTTCCAATATGGCGCACCTCCTCACGGCGGATGTGCTTTCGGAATTGACAGATTGGTTTCTATCATTTTGGGAACAACAAATTTACGTGAAGTTGTTTTATTCCCAACAAACCAACGTGGTCAAGATTTGATGTTGGGCGCACCTCGTGAAGTGACTGAACAACAATTACGTGAAGTTCACATTCAGGTTCGCAAGAAAGGATAAGTTTAAAATTTATCTTTGAAAAATACCCCGATTTATTCGGGGTGTTTTTTTATTAAAATTTATCATGAGATTTTGTAAATGAACGCATATATTCAGGATCAAAATTCAACATGATTTCTGATAAAGAATATTCACGATGATTATTTGGATATATTTTTAAATCTATTGGTTGTGGTGATGGTGCTGTACCACGTAAAACCAATTTCATATCTGATGACATATTGTTATCTATGATTTCCATTGTTCCCATAATATCAACATGTTTCAAAGACAATGTAAAAGGTAATGTTGTTTTTATATTTCCGTGTTCATAATCGCCAATCATACGCAGTTTTTTTATAGGTGTTTCACCTGATTCAAGTGCTTTGGCTAGGGCATATTCAGCATTTAATGTAGTGATATTTTGTGCCGAAGCATAAAAATCATTTGTTCCTAAACCATATAAGATTCCACCATCAAAAGATGCATCAAATGTTCCATGTAAATTGTTTATAATATCGTTCGCAATTTTTCCATTTGTTTTCAAATGTATTTCAGCAGTTATTGTTGTGTCTGAAATATTCAAAGGCAAATTGGTTGGTAATAAATTTTCTTTGAATACAAATTTATTTAATTGAACATCTATATCATAATTTAAATTGTTCTTTGTTAAAGTAGCCAATAAATTACCTTTGTTTGAATCTGATATAGAAAATGTTTGTATGTTTTCTTTTAATGAATATATGAAATTATTATATTGTTCTTCGTCATAAATCAAAGTATTTGCAGACAAAGATATATGCATATCCAGACCAAAAGGAATTGTAATAGGTGATATTGTAAAGAAAGATAATTGTTCATAATCATTTAAAAATTGTTTTGATATAAAATTATCTATATTTAATACATTTGTTTTTAATGTTATGAAATTTCCTGTGGCTGAACCATTAAAATTATGGTTAGCAATTTCTATTTCAAGATTAGATATATTCCCATTTTTATAATTTCCAGATATTTTATAAGGCCAATCTTGAAGTGATATTAAATCAATATTAGAAAACCATTTTTTATAACTATCACCACTTAATATGAATTTATCATTATCTATGGTTAAATACCATGTTTTTGAATCTGGAACAAAAACTATTTTAGAATCTTGCCATACGATATTACCAATTTCATCAAGCATAAAATCTGGCAAAAATGGTAAATTGATTTTAGCCCAACGCAAAGTTTTATTATTAGCATAATCATATTTTATAGATATATTTTTTTTGTTGATATTTATTGTTCCAAGTGTATCTATGAAATTAAAGTTAATGACACCATTATCAGATATTCTTTTTGCGGAATTGATAACCATATTTATATCAGGTATTGGTTTATTTGATTTTGTGTTAATAACAAAACTATTGTTTTCTACAATAATGTCGCCATAAAATGTATTGTCATAAGAAAAGTTTTTACAAGACCATATTGTAGGTGTTCCATTAAATATACAACTTACATCTTTGCCGTTTTCTTTCATTCTTATGTTAAGATTATGTGCGCCTAAAACATCAATATAACCACCTGAAATCATCATGTCATCAGCAATGATTTTATTTATGATAATTTTATCTGTTTTGCCTTCGGTTGATACAGATAGATGATTGAATGTTTTATCAAGGAATTTAATTTTTCCATAAAAATCTATAAAGAATAAAGAATC
>JAFZIM010000022.1 GCA_017554365.1 Alphaproteobacteria bacterium
AACTGTATCCTTTCCGCGTAATATTGCGGTTTTTGTGCTGACTTCTCGATTTCATGTTCGTGAACAATAGAATCTAACTTAAAGTCAGCAGGCTTCGGTGCATTACCCTTGGTCGCAACAACCATGCTGCGACACTGTCTTGTGGTAAACGTACCGGGAAGTTTCTTATCGATATCCCAATAAGCGAATTCTTGAATTTTAAAATTCAGCTTCTGCAATATCGTGATTGACGCCTGGATGTTCAAATCGTCAACCCAGAAAAAACCGACGGCATCTTCGTGGATGTAAGGTCTGACTTCTTCCACATTGAATTTGTATGCCAAATCACCATACACAACGTTGAACCTGGTATCTTCCGGCATTGGAAGCTGTGGTGTTTCACCGGCTTCCAACACAATGCATCCTTCATCTGTTTCTTCGTCTATAGCCTTATGAATCAACTGATTTGCCTTATATAGTGTCGGCATATCATCCAAATCAAATTTGCGCAACGCCAATCGATCCAATGCATCTTGTGTCATTTGATTGATCACATCGAATGTCAAATCTTTGCGCAGATCCCATTTTTTACGTTTCCAACCCCTGGCTGAATAACTGTCTTTCAAGCTTTCGTATTTTCCTGATTCAACGTCACGTTTAATACGATTAACCCTTTCAACTTCAGCATTTAAAAGCCAACCATTCATACAAATTGCGGCCTTAGTCACAGCTTCTTCTTTCTCTGGTTCCCCAGGAAAAGAATTGTGTTTTAGTGTCTGCTTCGCCATCGTGAACCAGTTTTCAACAACTTTTTGCTGTTCCACCAACTGTTCATCCGTTAAAGATGTTACTGCTGGCAATGAACTTGCACCCATTGTCACAATTGCCGTATTAACAGATGAAGGTTCTTGTTCAACATCGTCAGAATCACATGTATCAACATATTCATCCTGCACCGATGTTGCGTCTGCTTCAGACAGATTCTCTTGTGCTTGATATCTCTGTCTATTTTTTAGGGCTTTCGCTAACCCAGATTCTGTGGAACAATCCACCCCCATAAACATTTCTGCCATCTTTTACTCCTTGTTATGCAGATTTATAAAAAGTTCTTGTTCCGGAACACTGGGAAATTTAAGGCAAAAAAAACGGCTTGCCAAAAATATATTTTTAGATAACACAAGCCGTATATTTATGGAAAAATAGTTAAAATAGATAAAATTTATCTACTCAAAAATTTCAAATTCTGGTTCATCTATGCCACATACTGTCGAAACAAACCGAATCGTTTTCGTATTACCTGCAAAAAAATGTTGTTTGACTTTTTTCATTAATGTATTTTTGTCAAATACACTTCTTAACCCATTGCCAAAATTCAAATCCACCAACCAATCTTTTGCATGTACTTCTTCTATATCAACAGATTCATTTTCGCGCAACATTATATACTGTAATGCGCGTTGTGCATCTGGCATTATTTTACCACCGCGTTGCCAACTAAAATGATGAATTTCCTTTTTTAATCCATTGTTTTTTTGCAAATATAAACCATGCAAGTTCATTGATAGTTGGTACGTATCACCACATTCTAATTTGCTAGCCATTTCAACTGCGCGTTTTAAGTCATAAAAATCAATTATCGCGTCTTTGTATGATTTAATTTTTGGTTCGGTGCATGTTATAGTTGCAAAAGTGTTATCCACGCCAAATTTTATGTCTGGTCCAACAATATTTGTATCAACAGGTATTTCGGCACCAAATTTAATGGGCATGCCTCTGGATAACAATAATTCTAAGCGTTTAATACCTTTTTGTAATAAATATATCTGATTTTGCCCTTTCTCCGAATAAGGGTCTGTTTGGTAGAATCTATCTCTATCATCTTGCCAAGCTTCACCGTATTCATCGGTTGGGATCCATTTCAGGCCAAGAAATTCAATTGCTTCCAATAATGTGATTTCTCTTTTTATGGTTGATTTGAAATTTTCCACATTGCATAGCATACGCATGTGTGGTGAAAACAAATGGTTATCTGCATAGGACGAAATCCAAATATCATTTATCGGCACGTTACATTTATAAAAATATTCCTGTAACAGGTTGTTTTCTAAAATTATCTTATTTCGTACTTGTTGTTTATGCTTTGATAATGTTTTCGGATCAACATCTGCAACATAAAATTTTATAAAAAATCTTTTCCGACAAAAATCGCTATCCATATTTTATTCCTTTATTGTTGTATCATGTGACGATTATACAAACTTCTACTGAAAAGGCAATATTGAAAAACTTGACCCTTCGCGTAAAGGACCCAATTTTTATTTTTAAGCTTTTTGAACATAAGAATTTTGTTCAGGCACCTTAGGGTTCGCTGTCTGTCGAAAATTCAAAATACCGCATGGGCTACCCCGCCTGCCACCACCCACCCGGATCAAAATCGATAATTTGGACCAATTTTGTCATACGTGTGTTTTATAATGTAATTGAACATGGAGATGAACATGAAAAACACACCGTTATCAGAATTATTACAAAGCAAAGAATATAAAAAATCCAAAGTTACCCTGCCTATAATTTTAGGTACAGATATAAACGATAAACCGTTTATACAAGATTTACATAAAATGCCACATTTATTAATTGGTGGTGGTGCTGGGACAGGGAAAACAATGTTTTTGAAATCTGTGATTCATACAATCAGGAACATCTATTCAACCGAAGATTGTGGAATCACTGTATTAAATCCCAAAGGTATAGATTTTGAAAATTATTCACACCTGGCCACAATTGTAGATGATGCCGATGAATGTATGCAATCTTTACAAAATACTGTTGAAGAAATGGAAAACAGGTACATACTATTTGCAAATAACGGCGTAAAAAATATTATTGAATACAATCGACAATATCCTGACAACGAACTGCCTTTTCATATTATATTGATAGACGAATTATCAATGATGATTAGTTTCTTTGGTAAAAAAGTAGAAAAACATATCATAAATCTAGCAGAAAAATCTCGTGCCACAGGCATACATTTAATCATCACATCTTATAATTTTGATAAAATCAGCAAGTTATTGAAAGCGTATTTACCAGTCAGATTGGCTTTTTGGGTTGCATACAAACGAGAAGCGATCAAAATACTAGGCGAACCCGGTGCAGAAAAACTAACTATACGTAATGAAGCCTTGTTCAGTGATGCTGGAAGAATACCTGTTCTTATCAACACACCATATATTGAAGAATAGGAAAAAATTATTCAATTTTTAGCTTTTGCATCCAATCTTTTCGTTTATCTTCCGGTGTTTTTGCACAAGCATGACTACTAGATAATAATACGTTATCTTTTTTGGTTATATTATCCAAGCTGTAACCAGATTTTTTATAAAATTTATATGCCTTCTGACCATTGAACAATATTTTCTTTTTTCCGATCAATTCAGATAAATTATTATAAATTTCGTCTTTTATATTCTTATCTAAACTTGTGTCTTTATCTACATCGTGTCTATCACAATATGCTAAAACATCCCATAAACCAATTTTCATTTCTTTTAATTTTTTTTGTCTTTCTTCGTAATTATCAGGGGTTCTTTCTATTTTCAACAAATCCCAAAACTGATTTTTCGGATCAGCGTAAAACTGTTTGGCTTTCAAAGACTTTTTACCAGGGTATGTTCCCAATATAACAATATCTGCATCTTCAACATTAAATTTTGCCCAATCCGTATCAACTATTGTCAATATTACATTCAACAAATGTACCATGGCCATAGTGTCTTGACCACAGTATTCATGCAAATCCGACATCATTTGTTTTGTCTGATCTGGTGTCTGTTTGCCAGTCATAAAATCCATAAAATTCTTACTTGCTTCGTCGCCGTTATGAATTCCAAGATTTTCATAAGACATTTCTGGCACAAACGCAGGTAAAGTTTGTTTTATTGAAGCACTACCGTTTTGACATGGTCTGTATAATCCACGCAAACGAAACGGTATCAATAAATCTACCATACGGGCATTTATCGCATTTAATTGATCTGCGTATTCTGGGAAATCACGCGCCATTTCTGTATTACGGCCCTGTTCAAATATTTGGTTATAAACAATTACAGATCCAGTATTACCTATGGTTTCAATCAACTTTTTAATCAATCCTTGTCTGGGGTCTGTACCAGATTCATTATGAAGATATTCGTAATGCTCCAATTCTGCGTCAGGTTCACGCTGCACATGCAATGAAAACTGGAAACAAATCTGTTGATACGGTCTGGAATTATCAAACATTGGGACAGCAGACATTATTGATTCATAATCCAAGAAATATAATGGCCAGCGCAAACTATCGGTAAAATCACGTAAAATATCTTTATTTATCACATCAGTATTTTTCAAAAACGCTTCTATATCACCGGGATGTGATTGATTAATCCAAACATCAGCTGGAACATTATTCAAATCTGCACCATATTCAGAATACACTTTGTCCGCCATTGCACCTTTGAAAGCATCAAAAACCGAATAAGAAGGAATATTACGCCAACAATGGTTTTTATATGGACATTCATAGAATTTATTACATTTAACCTTTGATATTGCGACACCAAGTTCCGGTCCATCCAAAATAGCACGTATTCTTTCAATTTCGCGTTGGATAGTTTCTATATCTTGCAAATCTTCGGTCACATCATGCAAAGCGAATAATTGTTCTAAATCCAGATCACCATGCCGGACATATCCTGGATTCAATGTCATTATGAAACAATTACGAATTTTGATTCCGCATTTGGTAAAAACATATCTTTGGAAAGATGCATCTATGTAATGATAATCATGTGGAGAATTGGTTGATTTAACTTCTATGATATCCCAAGTATCATCATTATTGTTACGCAAGATATCAACCGCACAATATTCACCAGTATCTGTACTTAATGTCGCTTCATAAATAAAAGATGAATTGTCTGATATTGCTGATTTGGTTTGTGTGATTGCGGCATCTTCCCATGGTTTTGCAATAATACGAACACCACCTGGAAATCTATTGCAAGCCAATTCGCCCACAGCAGTTCCGTTATCCAAAACGGTTTGATTCTTTTCTTGTTCCAAATCTTTGCGGTATTTTTTGAACCACAATGCATTTGGGCATTTTATGCCAAGCACATAATCTGATTTTGATATTTTCATCATAAATAATCCATTTTTTCAATATACTGTTATGATACATCAAATAAGGTTAAAAATGAAATCCTATTTTTGTTTTGTGTTCACGACAATTTTTAACCTGTTGTTCCTGGTGCAATCTGGATAACAATTCAGATTTGTCTGTGATATCCAGTAAATCTGCTTGTTTTTTTACCACGACAAAATCACCTGGTGCTAAATTAACCAAATTCATAACTTCATCTTTGGAAACCGTTTGTTTAAAAAATGTTTTAAAAGCTTTGATAACTTGTTCTTGTGTCAAAAAATCATACTTAACCTTAAAAGAGAATCTTCGCAAAGCTGCTTTATCTACAGCATCCATTAAATTAGTCGTACAAACAAATGGATATTCAGCCGCTTCCATTTGTGTTAACATTTCATTAACGCCACTAATTTCCCATGAATGCCCAGCACGTGTTCTATCCATAAGGAAACTGTCTGCTTCATCAAAAACCAGCATTGCTTTTTGGGCATGGGCTTCTTGAAAAGCTTTCGCAATATTTTGTTCTGTTTCCCCAACCCATTTACTGTTTATATCACTTGCCCGTTTTTTTATTATATTTATTCCCAACAATTTTGCCAAATGTTCACAAAAAGCCGTTTTTCCCGTTCCTGGCGCACCATAAAGACATAATGAAAAATTCGTTAGTTTTTTATTACTTATTTGATTTGCCAATTTTTCCAAATCAATATCTGTATTCAATAACTTGGCATCAAATTTTACACCATTTGGCTTTTTATTCCTTGCTGGCTTACCTGTCATAGCCTGAGTTAAATGATCCAACGTATAACCGACAAAATCAATATTGTTCACTATTTTTGCGTTTTTGACAGCGGTTTCAATCATAGATATTGGAACCTGATATTTGTTCACTAATGTCTTAATATCTTCATCAGCAATTTCAAGTTCATACTTTTCAAATATACGTTTCCACGCATTAATTTTTGCACGTTCATCTGGGTTAGATACTTCCAGTGCAACCGAAAATCTGCGAACATATGCTTTATCCATGTCTTCCAGATTATTTGTAATCCATATCACAGGTCTTTTATTGTTTTCTAATACACGATTTATATATAATTTACTGGGGCTATGTCTGCTGAAAGGGAAAAGAGAAAACACATCTTCTGCTTCGTCAAACAAAATAACCGATTTTTCTTCATTTTTCAATACAGTTTGCATCTGCGCCATATTTGACAACCTGCCGTCTTTATCTTGTTGTTTTTCAGATGTTGTGTACAAATTTAAACCCACACGATTACAAATAGTTTTCGCTATTTCTGTTTTTCCTGTTCCTGGTAAACCGTACAAAAGAATATTTATACCCTTACTGTTTGTATTAATTCCGTTGATTAAAATATCAGATACTTTATCAAAATCATCCGCTATATAATCAAAGTTTTCACGTTTTAATGTAGTTGTCAGTGGGCTACCAACCAAAACATCCCGAACTTCTTTACAACTGTGAAAGTTCATAGTTAATAAACCTAAAAATGTTTTATTAAATTCATTATCACCATAACGATTTTTTAATATACCAGACTCAAATAATGGTCCATTTTGAGCAAACGCTTCCCTAATTTCCTGTTCTGACATTTTACATACAGTAGCTATAAAGTCAGAATTATTTTCATTCAAAAAACTATCACGATCTATATCATCATTATAGCACCACAACAATCTGCGTAACATTATGTTATTTTTTACACAAACCAAAAATTGTAATAATCGTCTGCAATTATCTGGTAAATCAAATGTATCACATATCATTGTAAAATTTTTATCAAAATCAGGTTTTGTTATATCGACTTTATAATCATCCTTTCTGGCATCAAATATTTTTGATACACGTTGATGCAGATTATCTTCTGACGACAAAACGTTACGCCATAATTTGCCGTCCAATAAATTCATAACAAAAACAGCTTTGTTATCATCAGAAGCCAATTTCTCGCTGCTATTTAATACGTCTCGCAAGCAAAACCCAAACAAATCCGAAGAGTATTGTGAAAGTTTTTTGATAAAGTAATCCATATCTTCTGGTTCACTTTCGCTATTTACCATATTTCTTAAATAACGTAAAATGATTTGTCTATCTTTTATGTTCATGTGTTGCCTCTTTTGCTCTTTCAATCCTAATATAATCAACACTTTGGACAAAAACGGTCCATTTAACTTTACTTATAAATAAAAATTTGTTATTATATTGGTGTATCAAAAATCGAGGTTGCCATGTCAGAATCACGTAATAATTACAAAAAAACAGACATAAAATTAAATCTTATCAACGCATTACGTTCAAATTACATGACACGCGAAGATATTCGTAATTTTTTATCATCTGAATATAAACGTTTGGGTAAAGTACCTGCAAATCGCAAGATTAATGATTATAAGGTTAGTGAAAGAACTGTAAAACGTGAAATAGATTCCATTAAAAGTTTCTATGGTGACCAATTAGAAGAAGATTCTGGTGTATATAAACTGGATTTACATGATTTCCCAGATACGATTGATGACAAAGAAATTCGCGCCCTAGAATTTGCTATTCAAAAAACAGGCAATAATTTAAACGAACGTAAATTACTAGAAGAATTAAAAGCTAAACTAACCACAAGATTATACCGTAAAATTGAGCATATGGAACCACAAAAGGCAGCTAGCAAAATAAATGATATCGATCAAAAGATAAATGCTGATTTTGCTTTCGTTGGACCACATTCAATAATCAAATTTGATGCAAACATAAAATCTTCATTGGATTCAGCAATCAGCAAACAACACGAAATACGTTTTACTTACAACAGCCGTGAACATACTGTATGTCCTTTGGGTATCATGTATGGCCCAAACAATGTGTATCTTATCGCTTATATTTGTAAAAACGGCAAAATTTGCACCGATCCCCGACACTATATCGTAGCTAATATTACCGATGTGGTTGATACAGGTAATAGATTTAATAAAGACAACAGTTTTTCACTTAAATCATATGCAAAAGATATGTTTGGCATCTATAACGATGGCACGATGTATGACATAGAATGGTTGATTAAAGATCCAGAAGTAATCAA
>JAFZIM010000023.1 GCA_017554365.1 Alphaproteobacteria bacterium
AATGGTGGAGCTGATCAGACTCGAACTGACGACCCCTTGCATGCCATGCAAGTGCTCTACCAACTGAGCTACAACCCCATGCGAAAAGATATTCTATATTTCTTCTTGCAAAATGTCAAATGATTTTGCTAATCTCTTCTCATAGAAGAATATTAAAGGAGTTTTTATTATGGATTATCAAGCCCTAAAATCAGAAGTCGAACAAAAAACTGCACAAACTTTGGAAGTTTTACAGAACGAATTTGCAGGTTTACGCACAGGTCGTGCTTCCGTTCATTTACTTGACGGGGTCAAAGTGCCTGTATATGGTTCTGAAATGCCTTTGAATCAGGTTGCAACGGTTTCAACACCTGATACACAAACTTTGTCTGTGACCGTATGGGATGTGAATAATGCACCTGCTGTGGAAAAGGCGATTCGTGATTCTGGTTTGGGTTTGAACCCAATGACTGCGGGCGGCGTAATCCGTTTGAATTTGCCACCTTTAACAGAAGAACGTCGTCGTGAATTAACCAAAGTTGCTGGCAAATATGCAGAAGAAGCAAAAATTTCTATGCGTAATATTCGCCAAGATGCTATGGGTAAAATTAAACGCGCTGTGACAGATAAAGAAATTTCTGAAGACGACCAACACAAATACGAAGAAGATATCCAAAAAGTTTTTGATGGTCGTGCAAACGAAGTTGATGCTTTGGCTAAACAGAAAGAAGCCGATATTATGTCTGTATAATCACAAAAGGAAATATAATGTTTAATATTTTCAAAAAGAAAATTGTTAAATCAGACGCACCGGCTAAAATTCCACAACATATCGCGTTCATTTGTGATGGAAATCGCAGATGGGCTGAAATGCGTGGTTTGCCACCATTGATGGGACATCAGGCAGGTATTTCTAATTTTGAAAACTTGGTTGATTGGTTTATGAAACGCGGTGTTTCAACAATTACTTTCTATATCTTTTCTACTGAAAATTGGAACAGAACAAAGGAAGAAGTCGATTTTTTAATGAATCTGTTTTACACAGAATTAAATAAAAATATGAAACACGCTATCGAAAAGAATTTGCGTTATCGTGTAATTGGTTCACGCGAAAAATTACCAAAAAAATTGGCAAATCTTTGCGATAAATTAGAACAAGTTTCCGCAGAAAACACAGGTGGCACGGTTGTATTCGCCCTTAATTACGGCGGTCAAGACGAAATTATTCGTGCTGTGAACGAAGCCATCGCAGATGGAAAACCTGTGGACAAAGAAAGTTTTGAAACATTTATGGATACTGGCGATTTGTTGCCTGTTGATTTAATGGTTCGCACAAGTAATGAAAACAGAATTTCTAATTTCTTGTTATGGAAATTGGCTTATGCTGAATTGCTTTTTGTTCCAGAACATTGGCCTGATTTGGTTAAATCTGAAAAATTATGGCAACATGTTTTGGACGAATACCAAAAACGTGATAGACGCTTTGGCGGTGGAAAAAAGAAAAATTATATGGGGAATAAAAAATGAAATTTTCAGCATTATCTAATACTAATTTAAGAATTATTACTGCTGTTGTTATCGCAGCCGTTATCGGTATTGCTTTGTTATTAGAAGCATACGGAATACCATATTTAATTAAACCTTTCCATGCAATCCGTTTGTTTGCTGTGTTGGTTGCTTTGGGTGGTATTTATGAAATGGTTAAAAATCTGAAAAACGCATCACCTGAAAATATAAAAGCAAATAAAATTCCTTATGTTTTGTTTACTGCTTTGTTGGTTTTGATGACTATATCAGTTTATTTTGTTGCTGTGAAAGTTTGGATATTATTATTGTTGTTAATGATTATCGTTGGGGCTGATGTCGGTGCATGGTTGTTTGGAAGACTAATCGGTGGCGATAAAATGTGGGAAAAATTATCAGAACACAAAACATGGTCCGGACAAATTGGCGGTATAATTTGCGGAACATTGATGGGGGTTATGTATTCTTTGTTGGGCGCAGATATATTTAAACCTGAATTGATATGGGTTGGTATGGGTGTTGCTTTGTTATCTCAGTATGGGGATTTAACAGCCAGCGCAATCAAACGCCGTTTGGGTATAAAAGATTTCGGAAATGTTTTGCCAGGTCATGGCGGAATATTAGACAGAATTGATGGCTGGATTTATGTATTGCCTTTGATTTGGTTTATAATAACTCACTAAAATACGGGGTTTAAATTATGCATACCATTATAACAATTGTCGCTTTGCTAATCGTTCTTGGGGTTGTTGTATTCGTTCACGAAGCAGGACATTTTATGGCTGCAAGATGGGCTGGTGTGCGTGTAAATGCTTTTTCAATTGGTTTCGGGCCATCTATATTAAAATGGACAGATAAACGCGGAACAATTTGGAAATTATGTTGTTTGCCTTTGGGTGGTTATGTATCTATCTATGGCCAAGAAGATATGTTTAACCGCAAAAAATATGCAGAATTACCAAAAGCAAAAAAGCAAGGACATTATTTGTCTGTTCCTGCATGGAAGCAATTTATTATTATTGCTGCCGGTGTGTTTATGAATTTTATGTTGGCTTGGGCTATTTATTCTGTTGATTTTATGTGTCGCCCAAAAATGATTCAATTACCTGTTATCGGTCAAGTTGTTCGTGATAGTGTTGCTTTTAATGCAGGCGTTCGTGCTGGCGATGTTATTATGAAAATTGATAATACCAGTATTGATAATTGGGGCGAATTAATAATCGCAAAAGAATTGGCTTCTAAACATGACGCTGATGTTTTGTTGGCTCGTAAAAATAAATTGGTCAGTGTTAAATTGTCCCCTGCTGATAAATGGGGTTTAATTGCAGACGGCAGTAAAACATCTATTCGCAGAAAGGGTTTCTTTGGTGGTATTTATGCAGGTTTACGCGAAACATATCATCAATCAAAAACTTTATTGGTCGTATTAAAACAAATTATCACAGGCGAACGTTCTTCTAAACAACTGGGGTCATTTATTACTATCGCCCAGGTTTCAGGTATGGCTTTTGAAATTGGGTTCTTTGCATTTTTATCAATAATCGCCCTGCTTTCTGTGAATTTGGGTATTGTTAATTTATTGCCTTTACCTGTTCTAGATGGTGGTTATTTATTGATATTAATTATAGAAGCAATTATCGGTCGTAAATTAGGTGGCAAAGCCATGGAAATCTGTATTTTGATTGGCTGGATATTGATAATGGCTTTGTTTATATTCACTATGTGGAACGATATATCACGCGTATTTCATTTAAATTAAAAAGGATTAAATTATGGCAGAAAAAAATGTATCTGAAAATGTTTATGAAGCAAAACCTAATCAGAATTTAAGACAAACAATTGAAAGTGCTTTGGTTCAAGCACGTGTTTCAAAAACAAAGAAAATTTTGGTCGTTTGGAAAAATGTAAAATTTGAATTAAATGCTGATACATCTGTCACAGATGCTTTGTTGGTATGGGAAAAAGCACAAAAGGCATCTTTTTATCAACAATATCAAAAAGTAAAAGGTTAAAAATACTTATCAGAAAGAAGCAATTGAAGATAAAGAACACACAATATGAATTTGAAATATTTAACATTTTTATCAACTATTTTTATTGTTTCAAATGCAGACGCAGTTGTTGTTTCACGCATAGATGTAAATGGTAATCAACGTATGGACGCTGAATCTATACGTATTTTGGGCGAAGTGAAACCAGGCGATAATTTAACAAATGAAAAAATTAACAATATCGCAAAAACTTTACAGACCAGCGGTTATTTTGAAAAAGTTGATGTTAAATTAAATGGTAATGTTTTAAAAATTAATATTGTTGAATCACCTATTGTTAATATGGTGACTATCGAAGGTAATGACGAAATAGATACAGAAGATTTGAAGAAAGAAATTAAAACAAAAGAACGTGCTTCCTATGATATTTCTGAAATTGGTGCTGATGTTCAACGCATGTTGACTCTTTATCAACGCAAAGGATTTTTTGGAACTAAAATCAGCCCAAAGAAAATTAATCTTGAAAACAACCGCGTAAATGTTGTTTATGAAATCAAAGAAGGTCATCCAACATATATTCGCGACATAGATTTTGAAAATAATAAAAAATTTTCATCTCGTACTTTGCGTAGCGAAATTCTTTCACGCGAACATGCGTGGTGGCGTTTTATGACACAATTTGATGTTTATGACGAAGACAGAATTCAATACGACCAACAAATGTTGCATCAATTTTATTTGCGTAATGGATTTCTTGATTTTCATATTACTGATGTCAAAGGTCAATTTACCCAAGACCGCGAATATTATTCAGTAAAATATACTTTGGACGAAGGTAAACAATATAAAATTGGTGAAATTACAATTGAAAATCCTTTTGAAGATGTCCCAGATAAAGAATTATACAAAGCATTAACTATTTCGAAAAAAGATGTTTATAACATTGATGAAATCGATAACACAATTAACGCGTTGCGTTCCGCTGTTGCAGAACATGGCTATGCTTTTATAAATGTTGAACCAATACCTACAAAGAATGATGAAAAACTTTCTGTAGATATGAAATTTTCAATCAAAAAAACAAATCGTATTTATATCAATTCTATAAACTTGCTTGGTAATGTTCGTACATTTGATAATGTTATCGAACATCATTTGCCAATGCGTGAAGGCGACCCTTTTTCATTACAAACAATTGAAACAGCACGTCAAAAATTAATGCGAACAAGATATTTCAAAGATGTGCAGATGGTTCCAACAAGATTGTCTGATGCAAATATGATGAATTTAGAAGTCAAGGTAGATGAACAACCAACTGGCGAATTATCAGGTGGTATTGGTTATTCTACGATAAATGGTTTTGTTGTTGATGCTGGAATAACAGAAAATAATTTTATGGGACGCGGTCAAGTTGTTCAGATTAAAGGTTCTGTTGCACAATATCAACGTCAGGCATTATTTAGTTTTACTGAACCATTCTTATTCAATCGTGAATTATCTGGTGGTGTTGATATATCTTATACCCAATATAAATATGGAAAAATGCGTCGTGGTGGATATGGATACGACCGCGATTCATTTATGGTCGCCGGAAGATTGGGCTGGCGTTTAACAGACCATTGGACTCAAACAATGCGTTTATCTGCATCGTTTGATCAGAACTATGATTTAACTTTGGGTGGCTGGCATAAAGCAAACCTTTATACATTGGGAACAAATTTGAGATATCATAATTTAAATTCTAATTTCCAACAGAATACACATACTGGAATTGTTGGTGATTTGGGTGTGGCATATACTGGATTTGGCGGAACAAATACATTTATGCGTTATAATGCAGATATAACCGCTATGGTTAAATTCTTAGAAGACAGATGGCAATTACGCACATCATGGGATTTGGGATACATACAATCTTTGGAATCAGATAATTATATACCACGTGTTTATCGTTATTTCCTTGGTGGCGAATCTTTACGCGGATTTGAAGTTGCTGGTGTTGGTTCAAGAAATTGGTATTATCGTCAATATTCACTTGGTGGATTATGGAAAGCCAATGGTTCAACGCAATTAAATTTCCCAATATTTATTCCTGACGAATACCAAGTAAAAGGTTTCATCTTTGCAGATTATGGTTTATTGGGTAAACCACCACGCAAAGAATATAAATATTCTACATACGTATATAACAAAACTCTTAATTCAATAGTATATACGACAAAAGATAATATCATAGATCAAGATTGGCGAACATCTGTTGGTTTCGGTATTTATTGGAATACACCAATGGGGCCTATGAATTTTTCATGGGGTTGGCCTTTGAAAGTTAACAAATATGATGAAGAACAACGTTTCTTACTTTCGTTTGAAACCCAGTTCTAATTGTTTTGTCTTGACGTGGGGGATAGATTTTTCTTATACTTTTAGAAAAGAAGGAGAAAATGCGATGAAGAAATTTTTAATCATTTGTACTTTGGCTGTTGTTGGTTTGGGAATCGCTGGTTGTGGTCAGGTTTATGACCGCGAACCTGTCAGCATTGGTTATGATAACAATGAATTAAAATTAAGTCCTTGTGCCTGCATTTTGGTATATCAAGCATAATGATTTGATATCGATTATGGAGGGAATAATTGGATTATCCAAACGAGTTTAACATACCGGTTTTTCCATCGTGGAAAAGTGTTGCACTTTCCCGCAGTGTTGCTATTTGGATTTCAATTGTATTCTTTTTAATCGTTTGTTCTTGCGGTTTTATATTATTAGGATTGCATTTAAAATCAAATTACCCATTTTTAATATCTGTTGATTTATTCACTAATGAATGGTCTGTGATTACACACCCTGAAAAAACACAAAATAATAAAATTCCAAGATATCAGGTTTTTCAAGAAAAATTAGTAAGCAATTATGTATCAAATTGGTTTTCTATTTCAGGTGATATGCAAATAAATGAAAAACGATGGGAAAAATGTACCTTGGACGATTGCACAGATGCAGAACAATATAATCCTCAGAATATAAATTGTTCTATGTTCTGTATGTCTAGTGATTTATTGTTTGAACAATTTTCTACAAAGGTCGTTCCTGAATATATGGCTTTGATAAAAGACCGCGATGAAAGATGGGTTGTTGGTGATATGTTAATTATGCCAAATATGGTTGAAGAAAAAGCAAGTTTATGGCAGGTTTATGCAACCATACATTCATCTGTTGTTGGACCATTTAATATTTTGGCTTTCATAGAAATCGGACGTGATGCAAATATGTATCCTGCAAACTTAGGTTATTTTGTAAAGGAATTTAATGCTTATAGAATGGTGAACGAAACAATACAACAATGATAAGGAAGATTATAACATTTTTTATAGGATTGTTAATACTAGGTGCAACATTTGCGTCAGTGTTTTTTGCAGCATTAACATATCGTGCAAATGAACAAATAGGCATAAAATCTTATATATTCCAAATCAATGATGCTGCTGGATTACGCGTTGGTGCTTTGCAAGATATAAATGATATTTCTGCGATTGATTTAAGAAATAAATTGATAACAAAATATGTTTCTGAATATTTCAAAGTTATACCAAGTGATAAAAATGTTATAAATCGCCCTATTTTGCGTAAATTATCAACACAAACTGCATATAATCAATGGCTAAACAGCGAAGCAAAAACAATATCAAAAATGTCTGATAAAAATATGTTTCGTATAGTTCGTGTTATTGATAATGGGATTATGTCTGTGGATAAACCTGCTGATTATGATTATTATAATTCAGATATTATAAAACCTATATTTTATGAAGTGCATTATATAACAGAAACTTGGCCTGATTCTAATATCATGGGAATCGAACCAGTTGTCGAACAGGGAATTCTTTATTTGCAGGCACAATTTAAACCTGGTATATTTAAAAACATAGACATAAAAAAACATCTTGAAAATGGTGGTAATCCTGTGGAATTATTTATATTCAGAGTAACAAGAATAGGAAACGAGAATAATTAACATGATAAAAAAATTGTTATTTTTATTATCTTTGTGTTCAATGATATGCGTTCCATCTTTCGCAGATGATGAAATATCTTTTGATGATTTCGCAATTGTTGATGACGAAGGAAATAATATCAATTTGGAAAATGTTTCTTTTAATTCTGATTCAGGTGCAGCAAATGTAAAACAATTTGATATTGCTGGTGCTATGCTTGGAATGTCTTATGATGAAATAAATAATCTTTATTATAATAATTCTTCACTTTATGCACCTATTAAAAACAATAGTGTTGTTTATACGATAAACAAAGAATGGAAATATAATCTTGATTACGAATGCAGACAAAATAATGTATTTAGACCTGATTTATTGGAAAAATGTATTTATTCTTTGGCACGCAGTCGTGGTTTGTTATATGTTTCTGAAATACATCTTGAACGCACATTTACAGGCGAAACTATCGATATTTATTTTACAAGTAATGCCACAGAAAATCAGGTTTGGAAAATAGTATATAAAAATGATGTTGATAAAATGGACGGCCAATCTGAAAAACATGCAAATCAAAGGGAAAAGAAAATCTTGGCATTTTGGCAGGGCGTCCTTGATAAATATGGCACACCAAATAGTGGCGAAGATAAATGGATATCATCAGAAAATGCGTACGACCCTATGATGACCGCATATTATGGTGAATTATTATTAACAGATTATGGTTTATATGCGTCTGATTCTTCTGAAAACATTCAGGCAGCACGCGAAAATTTCCAGGCAAAACCTTATGCTTTTTAAGAAAAATTCTTATACGATTGGTTTGTTTTCTGAATTCATAGCCAGAATGTATTTGCGTTTTTATGGTTATCATATTTTGAAAGCCAGATATATAACCGGTAAAAATACAAATCGTGCAGAAATAGATATAATTGCACGACGCAAAAATACTATTGTTTTCGTGGAAGTAAAATATCGTAAAACCATAGATGACGCATGGGCGGCTATTACCCCAACCCAATCAGCCAGATTGCGTCGTGCAGCAGAAACATTTTTAATAAATAAACATTGGATGGGCGATGCCCGTTTTGATGTAATTGTTGTTTGTGGTTATAAAATTTATTGGGCTAAGAATGCTATTTAATAACAGCACTTTTAATCAACATAACATCTTCTTTGATTCCATCTATTTTTAATTGTAATTGTCCAATTCCAGATTCTAAAGTCGTAGTTCTGTTTTCCAACGAAGTAATTCGTTTATCAAAATGTTCTAATTCTACCAATGAAGAATCTTGTCTGGCGACCCAATAAATTATACCTGAAACAAAAGCAATCAAAAACCAACAATCCCTTAATAAATCTAAAAAATTTAGCATTTTTTGTTGTTTTTCCATATTAATCATCATAATCAGCCATAAAAAACCACGGCAATATACACACGTGTATTATATTTTATGCTTGATTATTTCCCTTTTTAATTAAATTTTCTATAAAATGAACCAGCGCATTTTGTCCCGCCCACCATCTTAAATCATTATCAGAAATATTTTGTCCGATAATTCGTTCTATGGTTATGGAACGTAAATGTTCCATAACCATTTTACCTGATGGGGAAGAAAAAGTGCGTGCATATTGTTTTTCTATGTCTTTCATAAATAAAACCTTTTTTATATAGACATTTCTTCTTTTGCCATTTGTGCAATCGGCGCAATATATTTTAGTTCTGCGTCAGAATGTAAAGATATTTTTTCTATTAATCCGCGACGCGATAAAATCTGTAATCCCCTTTCGCACAAAGGTCTGATAAATTCATGAAGCAATCGGCCGTATGTAGCACCTAAAATTCTAACCATATCAGAATTTCGTGCTAATATTTCTGTTGCGGTCATTTCTTTATCTGAAAGCAAACCTAATCTATCAGCCAATAAAGTATGTCTGATTCTATCTCTTAAATCACGAAGAACAATTTGTGAAACATCAAAATCAGCCCCACTTGATAAAGGTGTCAATCCCGAAGACCCAACTGCTTTTGGTATAATCGCGCCAGGGGTCAAATTTATATTAGATAAATTTATAACCCCATCATCATCTGCCTGCCAAATACCACTAACTGCTATGGTTGCATTTTTTAACACTAATTCTACAACTTTATTTGCAGTTTTAATATCAGGTAAAGCACGTAATACTGGCCCACGACCATATAATTCACCACTGACAACAGACCAACGGAAAATTATATAAGGGTTGGTTTCAAATGTTCCACGTGCAATAATATTGTTTTCTATATCACCACCAATATCAAGCCACGCAACAAAATCTTGCCCTATTAAAGATTGAACTATTTTAACAGGCATTTCAGGATTTGTTTTTAAATTGTCTTTTAATTGATTTGGCAAAGTTATCTTTGGATATTTTTCCACCACATCACTCAAAGGCATAGATGTAGTATGAAATATGGCATTAGGTAAAATTGCAATATCCTTCATCGGAATTGCTGTGAAAGAAAATGCAGAATCTGCACCAATTGGATTTTCTGCCATAAATAAACATGCTGTTCCTAAAACAATCAAATCTGTATAACATTGATGTATTGTGGTATAAAAATTAGAATCATTTAAATGTGCTCTTAACACATTTGTTGCAATTTCAGCATTTGGTGATAAATCACTTTCACGAACTAAATTTATCCACAAAGATTCAGGCGGTGTTAATAATGAATACATAGAAGCCGATAAATTATCAACTGCATCTGAGGCCGTCGCATCAAAAAGAGTTGATAAATCACTATCGTCTGATGGTATGGTATAACGCATCGCAGATTTCCAACGCGACAACCATATTTCACGTTCATTTAAAGCCCTTTTATATAATTGCATAAGATTTTTTTGCATTTGTAATTCCTTTTGTTTAAATCTTAAAATCTGTATTTGCTTTGATGATTCTGTTGTGATTATTGATTGGTTTAGTTGGTGTAGGCATCATATTTAAAGCCCCAGCAACTGCATCAAGTCCGTCATCATGTTCCACAGAACCAATCGGCGACCAAGCCAACATTTCTGATAACAACATTGTCTGTTTAATCTTTTCATTCATAAACAAACGGCCTGTATTCAACATTGGTTCGATAGCATTTAAAATTCTTTGTTCTTTTTTTGTATGATTCGATATTTGAATAATGTTAATCGGGAAATTTCTGTTAATTGCGACTTTACGCATAATTTCAGGCAAAGCATTTCCCAAACCATTTATTTCTATACCTATGCGATTCACATTGTTTTTAGATAAAAAATCCAGGATAAAATCACATTGGCTGGCTAATGGGTATAAATCATCATCTTGCACCCGGATATAAACTACATCGTGAATAAAGGCAGTTTTATTTTTATCATCTTTGTAAACCAAAGCACAAACACTGCCATCAGATTTGCCACGTCCAGATGATGGGTCCCAATACACAGAAACACCTGAAATTAAATGTTCCCCGATTCGATTTGTGTAAAAATCAAAATTATCGGTATAAAACCGCAAAGAACCAGGGTCTAAATGGATTTTTTCTTCCATTTCGTATTCTAACATCATTTGAGCAGAAAAATGTCTTGGGCCAACAGCAGTTTCAATTTCACGAATTTTTTCTATTGGAAAAATCTCTGGCCAAGCCGGATTTCCGCCATTATCGACTATTGGGATCTTTAATTGTTTGTATCCTATTAAAAAAGGTATTGAATTATTAAAATTTTCGTTTAATCTAAAAGACATGGACTTTACTCCGAAAACTTTACCAACAAATTTAGAAGCCGAACAAGCAGTTCTGGCGGCAATTTTCATGGACAATAGAGTCATGGAAAAATTGCCATTTCTGTTGCCGGAACATTTTTCACACCCTGCACATCAGGAAATTTATAAACGTGCTTTGCGTTGGTACGAAATATCTTATCCTTTTGATATCATCAGCGTAAAAAAATATTTCGAACAACAGGGAACACTCGAAAATGTTGGTGGTGTTGACTATTTAACAAAATTGGCTGCTGCGGGAACAACCGTTGTAAACATCGAACATTACGGAAATATAATATTCGATAATGCGCGTCGTCGTGATTTAATCAAGGTTTCACGTGAAATTATGGACGATGCTTATACTGAAAACCCAGAAAACCCTGTAAGCACACAAATTGAAACCGCAGAACAAAAATTATTTAATTTATCTTATACCGGTCAATCAGAACATAGTTTTGTTGCATTAGCGGACGCTTTGAAAAACGCTATGGAAGAAGCAGAAAACGCCTATAAAGCCGAAGGCAAATTATCAGGTCTTACCACAGGCCTTGACGATTTGGATAAATCTATTGGTGGTTTACATCATTCAGATTTAATTATTATTGCTGGTCGTCCTGGTATGGGTAAAACAACGGTGGCAATGAATATTGCGTTTAATGCTGCAAATGCTGTTTATACAAAACGTGCAAATGAAAAATACAAGGGCGCAGTTGTATTCTTCAGTTTAGAAATGTCCAACAACCAATTGGCTGCCCGTGTTTTGTCTTCTCAGGCAAAAATTCCATCAACACACATGCGTGATGGTAATTTAACTGACGAAGAATTTTTGAAAATGACACAATATTCAAATGCGTTGAAACAAATTCCTTTGGTCATAGACGATACTGCAGATATGTCTGTTCCATTGATGAAAACTCGTCTGCGTCGTATTGCTAATCAATTTGGTGGCATCGCATTAATTGTTATCGACTATCTTCAGTTGATGACTTTGCCTGGTGGAAAACATAGTGAAAACCGCGTTCAAGAATTATCAGAAATAACACGTGGACTTAAAATCTTGGCAAAAGAAATGGATGTCCCTGTTATCGCGTTGTCCCAGTTATCACGTAGTGTTGAACAAAGAACAGATAAACACCCTATGTTATCAGATTTGCGTGAATCTGGTTCTATTGAACAAGACGCGGATATTGTTATGTTCACTTATCGTCAAGATTATTATCCTCAGAACGAAAATTCTTCTAAGAAAGGCGACAAACAAAACCGCCAACAAAAACAACAAGAAAACACACAAAATTTGGCTGAATTAATTATCGCAAAGAATCGTCATGGAAGACAAGAAACCGTTAAATTGGCATACTTCGCTGAATATTCTTTGTTTGATAATTTGATACACATGCAACCAGAACCAACAGATTTTGAAATACCTGTTTCAAATGCAAATTCTTCTATTCCAGATACATCTAACGACCCAGATGATATGCTTTAATCTTTTTCCTTGATAATTTTTTAAAAATTGACTATTATTTTGTCAACATATCTTAAGGAGATATATTATGGCACAAGAAGAGATCATTTTTCCTAATAATATTCGTAACATACGTGCTGCAAAAGGCATGAAAATGACAGAACTTGCAAAACGTGCAGATTTGTCTTTGTCCGCAGTATCAAAAATTGAAAAAGGCGTTCGTCGCTTGAACCAAAAACAATTATTGAATGTATGCAAAATATTGGGTTGCAAATTGTCTGATATATTTATTCACGAATCAGACGAAGGTGCTAACCAATGGCAAAGTGAAATCAAACGTCGTTTAACCGACAACGAAGGTAGCGGATTAAAAATCTTTGGTTCAGGTTTACGTAAAATCCGTCAACGTGCCGAAAAAACTATCGCTCAGGCCGCAAAAGCATCAAATATGACATTGTCTGTTTATCATAAAATCGAAGTCGGACAACGTGAAATTTATGCAAATGAAATTGATGTATTGGCTAAAACCTTTGGATATACAGCATCACAATTATTTGATGAAATCGTAAAATTATATAATGCTGGTGAATTAAACAAACAAATTAACAAAGTTAAAGAACGTGTTAAATCTGTTTTGGAACCAGGCAACCCAAGTTCAGGTCTTGATTCACATGATGGTTTATATGGTGCACAATTATACGATAACGCACGTAAAAAATTAGTTCCTGTATTTGGTACACCAGAAGGCAAATCAATCAAATTGAAAAAATCTGATGAATCAATGATTGTTGCTCCAACAACATTAGAAGGTCGCAGTGGTGTTTATGCAGTATTACCTAATTCAAAACGTTTGGGTGGTTTCGTTCCAGAAACATCTTATGTATTTGCAGATGTAAACGCAAAAGTTGAACCAGGTGATTTGGCTGTATTCGTTGACGCAGATTTTTCTAAAATTTCTGACGAAGATATTGTTAACGCACAAATCGCAGTTGTTCGCCAAGATTCTCATGGAAAATTATACGGCCACGTATCAAATCCAGAAGAAAAAATAACATATAAAACAATTCACAAAATTGTTATGATTGTTATGCAATAAACATCTTTCATCGTAGGGGGGATTGATGCAACAGCAAGCACACATTATCGCACAACGTTTATTAAACCTTTATCGTCAGGCACATGTTATATCTGGCGGTTGGGCTGTTGTTAATCGTGCATTATTAGAAGAATCTAATGACGCCCAGGTAATTGCTGAATTATCAAATCTTCCTACGGGTAATAAATTGATTGCGCACATAAATAATTTACGAAATGGAAAAACTCCTATGGATTCCATAGACAATGATTTATTGCCTTATGGTGGTATGATGGTTGGTTTAGATGTAAATATATCTATATCTAAAAATGAAATAGACCAATTAAAGCAATTATTAATTTCTTTTGAACCAACACCAGAAAAACTGGAAGAAATTAAACAATTACCTTTTGTAAAGAATTTCGGTTCAGATTGGGAAAATGATATTAAATCAGCCCTTGTTGATGATACAACTGCATTGGAAAAATGGGATATGGTTATCCGCACTAATAAAGCATATCAAATGTGGGATTCTGCAAAACAATTACTTTCTGAAAATTTAACAGAACGTAATCGCGCACAAATTCAGGCAGATATGCCAGAATTCGAAACATACCTGCCAATGTTTGGCGACCAGGGTCAAGATATGCTTAAAAAACTACGTACATTTATGTCATCTTTGCAATAATTATTGCGTTTTATAAATTGTATCGTAAGTATGCGGTGTCCCAATATAAATCATTGTTCCTTTTGGTGATAAAATAAAATCAAGTTCCCTTAATCTTTCACGCAAATTATTTCTTTTTTGTTGTGTATTGCATGTATTTGGTACTTCTACGTCATCACATATAATTAAATCAGAACGCAACCCGGTTATATTACCTGATATGCCCTGACAAATCACAGAAGGTTCTCTTATTCCCACAGGTCTTTTAATTGTGATTTTATGTGTTCCCCATTCTTTTTTTACATCCGGCAAAATATCTGCACAAAACGGGTGATTTTCCAAAATATTACGAACATGCGAAACCATTCGCGAAGCCAACCCAGTTTCAGCAGACAATACTAATATTCGCGTTTCAGGTCTGTGATATAAAACACATGCCACAAATATTCCAACAACAGAAGATTTTCCAGAATGTCTGAATGCATTTAATAAACCACGATGAGGTTCATTATTTAAAACATCAACTAAAAATTCCATAATTTGTAAATGATGTTTTGGTGTTTTGAATCCTAATATCTGATTCCAAGCATCTAAAAAATCAAATGCTTCCGTAATCGTCATTATTTTCATATCCAGCACTTTCTGTCACAGAACCATAATCATTTATCAATAACGGCAAAGCCCCATTTAACACATTTAATAAATTGTTATACAAACCTAATACCGCACCACCGGACATCTTATCTTCTATCAAAGATAAAGTATAATTTACTTTGCTTAACAAAGTATCATGTATATTCGCCCATTGTGATAAATCAATATCTATGTTTCTTAAATCTTGGAAAGCAGCAACCAAAAAATTAAAATCAGAATTTAAATCTTCTGGGTCTATTTTTGCCGTAGGTTGATAATCGATAATTCTATTCAAAGATATTTGCCTAAAAATATCTATGACAGCACCATCATCTGGCGGTGTATTAAAGACCACCAAACCACCATTAAAATCATCATCTGGATTAACATCGTATTCTTCTTCACTTAATACGACATTATCTATGGCGACTTTCACATCTGCTTCCTGAAAGAAAGGAAAAGCAAAAACAAATTCTGTTTCATCACCATCACCAATATAAGATATCTTGTACATAAAAAGCCCCCTATCCTGCTATGTCATCTATTTTTGACAACCAATTTTTTACTAAATTAGGTTTCTTTACTTTTGTCTTTTTTAATTTTTCAGAATTAGTTTTATATTTTTTATCAAAAGGTTCGGCAGTTTCATCACGCAATCTTTTTAATACAGCATTTTCAGAAAAACCATCACCAGTATTTCCTGATGCGCCATATTTTGCACGTTGTGCTGCTAAAACTTTTTTTATTAAATTTACTTTTTCTGATTCATTCATCGCCATATCTGACAATATTTTTTGACGTTCTGATTTTGCTTCATTTTTTGCATTTTTATAATCTAATACTTTTGTAACATCAGATACTAATTGTCCCATAATAAACCTCCTTATAAAATTTAAATTTCATACCAACCTTCAACACTTACAGATAAAATTGTTGCAGGTAATTGTTCTGTACTACTTAACATCCACAAAGGATTCATTGTGTTTTTTTCAGTTCCTAATAAATTCATAGATAAATCGCCACTAAATCCATTTGAATCATCGCTATAAACATAATCAGGAATTTCCATACGTTCACCATTAACGAACAAAGTTTTTGTATCTTTGATTCTTGCAATAATTTTTCTGACACGAATTTTCTTTGGAATATGACCATTTACAATCAAAGGCATCGCAGAAATTTTATATTCAAAATCATTATTCGTTGCATCAACCAAACAAGATTCATCAAATTTTTCGAGATATAAATTGTTTCCTCGTTTGACAATCACGTATGTAGAATCATCTAATACAGAAACATATTTAAATTCGCCTTTTGTTGTATAAGAAGCCCATGCTGATATATCTGTATTTATATATTTATTCAATACAGCCATCTTGCCATCACCCATAACAACAAATAATTGATGTGTGTTTTGGTTATAAGCAATACTTTGTGGATTATTCATTAAATGTTTAGAAAACACACATAAATCAGTTGCATTATATTTTTGATTTAATGTATCTAAATCTAATTCACGAATATCTTTTTCAGATTTTGATATAAATATAGTACTGCCTTCGACCTGTTGTGGTGGTAAAAATTTATTATCAATACTGCCAACAGAAGTATGCTGTTTAATATTTACATTTGATGGGGTTAATGGCGAACTTGAAATATCCCATTCTCCAACAGAAGTCAAAATTTGCAAATTATCACTGCTGACTATCGTGCAAATCTGATGATGTTGTGCTGATAATAATGTTATATATATTGCTTCATCATCAAGACCACTTCCCACATCAAAATTATTGTAATCACCAACTTTTGACATCCATATATTGTTTGGTGCAAATGCAGTACAACCAAAAATCAATCTGTTTTGATGAAAAGAAACACAACATGGCCAACCACGTCTGTTATTAAATACAGATTCATACCAATCATATATCGGATTCACAGGTATTGTAAAATTGCCGTTCGTATAAACTATTGCGACCTTTGCGTTTTGTATTGATTCTATGACCCATTGTTTTCCATTAACCAATAAACGTTCGCCAATCGCGTTATTATTCCAAAAATCTACATTTGTTGTAAATACGGCATGATTGTTATCTATATCGCTGTTTGTAATTGTAATAGAAACATTTTTTGCATCATCAAACTGCATAAAAGGCATATTCAAACTCATGTCAGAATTTGCAGCAAAAGTAAAAGAAGATATATTAAAACCATTTGCTGTTTTTGTTAAAATTCTTGGTTGATAATTTGGATGAACAAAAAATATACTATTAAACCTTTGTGCATATTGTAATTTTGGTAAATCATCAGCCGTCCATGGTGCAGGTTTAGTATCTATTTTCACATCATTACGATATATATCCATAGATAAATTATGAAACACTAATAAATATTTTTCTGATTCAGATATAGCAAAAGGAACTAAAATTGCATTAGTAGAAATATTTCCTATGCTTTTTAATCCTTTTCTGCGACATATCCCGCCAGATTGTAAAACATCCATATTTTCAAGTTTAGACACACCTTTGGAATTATTAATTGCATAAAATTCAGATGATATTTCACCACAAGAAAAAACATTTTGTGTTTTTATAAAATTTCCCATAATAACACCTTTGTTTTTTATTAAAATCTTGAATTAATCAAAGAAAAAGCATTTATACCCGAACGAATAGATATCGCACTATCTATGAATTTAGCAGTTGCATATTCATTATCATATAATTCAGACATCATTCTGAAAACATTTGTATCGCCTATCAAAGGAATACAAAATTCCATTGCTAATTTAGTTGCAACCAACGAAGCAAAATAATCTGGAAAAACATCTGCATCTTTTTTTACAATTGCTTCTATTTCCATATTTTCAGCCAAAGATTTAATTTTATTTCCTTGAACTATTTCTGGACAATTTAAAACGCGCAACACATTAGTTGGAATAATAAAATCTCCATCTGTATTTTTATTCAAAGATAATTTTTCTACTGCAAAAGACCATGGAAATATAGACAACAAAGTATTTACAATTGGGTCATACAAAGTGCGTGCTAATTGGGCTGATGCAGAATCTTCACGCCAAGATTGTATAGGTTTTTCACCTAATTTCAGCAAAGCCATTGAACATAAATCTATTTTTGTAAACATTTTAACCTCATATAATAAAAAAACGGGTCGCAAATATACGACCCGTCCAACAACCTAATATAAAACAACTATGACAAAGCAGAAACACTAACAACGCCATCTGCAACGCTAACAACTTTAATCGCAGTTCCATTGGAAGCATTGATTAAAATCATATCGCCTGTATTCATCAAAGTATTAACACTTGAAAAATAACCTGATGTAGATATAGCAGTCATTGTTTCATTTGCTTTGTAATGCCATAAAGTAAACCCATTTGCATACGCAATAACAGATAAATTTTTATTTTGAAAAGCCATCTGATTTTCCTTTTATTTTGTTATATTATTGTTTTAAGCATCATCATCACATTTAAGACGAACGATACCTTCTGCATCAATCAACACAGCACCTTGGGACATGCTATTGCTTATAAAGTGAGCAGCACGTTCACCATGCCATGTAATATCTGTTTTAACTTCCTGACCGCATGCATGACCGATACTTGAAGCATGATAAATAAAGCAATCGCGTTTATCAGTAGAAGTCAAAGGCAATGAATTACACAAAATCCAATTTATACCCAACCATTTTCTTGATTCACAACCATCAACCAATGGCAAAGAACCACCGACATAATCAGCAGATATAAATTCGTCTAATTTCAATAATTCATTCCATTGATGAACACCAACTACTGCGAATCTGCGACCATCATCAGGAACATCATTTGCATTTAATGTTTCCAAAGCAGACATAATCAAAGTTTTAGTTAAACCGGTTGAATAATCACCAACATATTGTGTTGCGTTATTCATGGCAGCAATAATTAATTCATCTGTTTTGCGTCCCAAAGCATAAGCGCCAGCAGAAGCAACGACACGACGTTCATCTACATTAGTTTTCAATTCATCTAAAGAATCGACCCAATCGCCTGCATAATAATCTTGTAATACGCATTCAATTGGTGTGTGATCTAAATTCATCACAGGAACAATACCATGACGAGATTTAGTACTTGCAATACCTTTACCAACTTTTTGGAAAGTAGTAGAAGCCCCAACAACCCCAGTTTTACTGCGAATTGTAGAACGTAATTTTGTGCCCATTTGTTGATAAGCCAAATGAACATCTGCTTCGAATTGTTTTATAAAAACATTATCGACAGACATAGACATATTTAATCCTTTTTTTTGTTGAATAAGAAAAGCCCATTAAGGCGACATAAAAATTTGATATATGGTTATACTTTTGCAAGTGCCACAATCAAACACTATTCGGGTCCACAAATGGATTATCCAATAAAAAATTCAGTTAGACATAAAAATCTAACTGAAAAATTTATCTTAAAAAAAATCCCCAAAATCTAACGACTTTGGGGAAATAAAAAACACGCAAAATTATGCGTGAAATATTATTTTTTCTTTACTACTTTTTTAGCAGCTGGTTTTTTTGCAGGTGCTTTTTTAGCAACTACTTTTTTTGCAGGTGCTTTTTTTGCAGGAGCTTTTTTAGCAACTACTTTTTTAGCAACTGGTTTTTTAGCAGCAACTTTTTTTGCAGGTGCTTTTTTAGCAACTACTTTTTTAGCAACTGGTTTTTTAGCAGCAACTTTTTTTGCAGGTGCTTTTTTTGCAACTACTTTTTTAGCAGCTGGTTTTTTAACAGCGACTTTTTTTGCAGGTGCTTTTTTTGCAGCTGGTTTTGCAGCAGGTTTTGCACATGCACATTTTTTCTTCAATCCGAACATGATTCTCTCCTTTCAAGTTTTTGGATAGAACAAAATTTTTTTGTTCTTAATTATATTTTATATTAATCAAATTAAATAGTAAAGAATAAAAAACAAAAAACATAAATTATGAATATAATTTTTTAAAACCATTTTCTATTTTACGAACATATTCAGGATCTTTATCGCGCCAATATTTTGGATCTTTCATCATGTTTCTTAAATCATCATCAGTTAAATTTTCTGACACAGATTCACGTGTTAAAATTTCAGGTTCCATTGATTGCATCATCTTGTACACACCTTGAATTCCCTGGGGTGTAGAGCATAGTTCATCGAACGCATCACTTGGTAAAAATCTTTCACCGAACGCATTTATTTCTTTCAAAGCATCATTCATTTTTTCTGTTGAACCGAAAAAATTTTTTAATTCATTTATTGCATTATTTTGATTTTGTAATTGAAATAAATTTTTTAATGTTGGTTGTAAAAATTCTTGTGCGATATTATAAATTTCTTCTACTTGTTTTGAAGTTAAACCAATTTCATGAAATTTTTTTCGTACCGATTCGTCATCTAACAAATTATTTTTTGGATAATCATCTGCATTATCAGGCACACCAATTGCATGATTAAATTTTTGTTTTACATTATCATCACTATCTTCATTTGGCACAGAAATCATATTTCCCATTTTCTTTTCTAATTCACAATATGATTTAATCAAAGCAGATGTATTTAATTCACCATTTTCATCAAGAAATTTTTCAGGTATTTTTTGTTCCATTATTTTTTTCCTTTTGTTGAAGATTCTTGTTTCAAGAAATAAATGCCACCCAAAGTAAATATTGTTTGCAACATTGTAAATAAATCTTGGTCGCCGACCAAATAAGCACCAATCGCAGCAACGATACCGACACTTGATACGACATAAGTTCTGCGACCTTTTAAATAACCGCCATTAATAACTTTATTCATAATAAATCCTTTTTTTTTATTCAAGATTAAAGATAAAACAGCATATCTTCATATTCTGCAATATAACCACGTGCAACCGCCCAATCAGGCATAATATCTACATGATGAAATTTCGTAGCCCCATAAACATTGTCATTTAAAAAACCGCGAATCATATTTTTAACAACGCGCAAACACATTTGAAATTTTCTGTCATCTGCAGGAATTGATAAATATTTATGTCGCCAAGATTTTTCAGATAACGAATCAAATAAATCTTTGTCATCTGCAATATCTTCAAAAGATTTATTATATTTTGTATGTATGTTATATATCATCGCAGACAATGCTTCTACTGCGGACAAAGATTTTGCCAAAGTTTCAGCATAAACAATGCGTGCGATTTTATAAGATACTTTTTGTGTATCATCATGATTTTCAATTACAATAAATTGCATCTTAGTTATTCCTGTTGTTGTGGGTATAAAAAAATCCCGCAAAAAATTGCGGGACATACATAAGATATTAAGAATAAAAAAAACGTCCAAATCATTGGACGGAATTTCTACTCTTGATGTGGAATATAATATCACAAATTGACATAAAAGTCAAGACAATTAAATACTGATTTCATCGCCGTATGTTAAAATATATTTTTCGCCATCACGTAAAACCAAACCACCATCTTCGTTCAACCCTATGATTTCTGCGGGTTTGCCATGATATTTAATAATTTTATTTAATGCAGAAGACAAAATCATCCATCTATCACGAACGATTACAAAATCAGCATTATGCCATTTATCTATTTTCTTCATTAAAACATTTAAAACATCTTTGACTTCGACTTTTGCATATTTATTCATCTTGGTTGTTTGGTATTCTTTTATATTAGGACAAGAATTTATATTTATACCGATACCAACAATTACAAAATTATCAGCATATTCAATCAAAGTACCACTTATTTTTTTACCATCTATTAAAACATCATTAGGCCATTTGATTTGTGGTTCAAGACCGAAAGAAATCAAAGTTTCAGACACAGCAACACCGATTGCGTATGCTAATCTTGGGTCGCGTTCAGGGCTTTTCAAAATGAAACTGGCATACAAATTTCCACGCCGAGAAACCCACGTTCTGCGATATTTTCCACGTCCCGCTGTCTGAGTCAACGCAGTAATAACCATTTTATTTTTTGCAGAACCTTTGGCGATTAAATCATGTGCATAATCTTGCGTGCTTGTTATTTTATCGAAAGATAACAATTTATATGCTTCCAATTTTATACCCTCCATCTGCATTTAAAATGAAATCACGTCCGTAATTTTTGCGTAATTGATAAATCGCATTTTCCACAGAATGAGTAGAAATATCAGGTGCGATACCCAACGCAGATTTTAAATCTTTGATATTAATACAAGGATTTTTATAAATTAAAACCACGATTTTATGTTGCAAAGACGGCAAAAAAACATCTTTACCGAATATAGATTTAATAACATCGGCGTTATTAGCAGCATTTATCAAAATATTTTGTAAATTTACGGCTGAAATGGGTGTCTGAATATCAATATCATCAAAAACGACATCAGCGGTTGATGGTTCAGACACGACATCTACACCCAAATCAGTCAATATATGATTCCAATATTGGTCTTTGGTATAAACTTTTATACTAACATTCATACTTTTACGATAGCCCACACCAAAAGAAAGTGCAACAAATTATTGTACTTTTTCATTATGAATCGGAATAAATTTCGTAAAATCTTCAAGTTTAGACCCCGTAGAAGCCAATATTTTGGCTATACTATTAGTCGAAGGCCATCTTGGTTGACCTTCTTTGGACCAACGTTTACTTTTATTAAAAGTTGTTGGGTCTAAACCACTGCATTTTGCCAAACCGGAACAAGACATATTATGTTCCCTGGCAAAATTTTCTATTGCATGCCATACATCATCATGATTCATGATAGATACCTCCTTTCCGTTGTTTTTCAACCCAACAGCCCAATAATAGTGGATTTTTTCCCGATATTATATCGGTATGATTTCCCAGAAAAATATTGACTAAAAATTTTTTTTGACAAAATACTTGACAAATTGATTTTTATGTATTACATTTCGATTCGTCAAAGGAAGATAATTCCGTATGACCGGATGCCAAGCATCTGAATATAGGGTCCAAAGTTTTCAGACTCCCTCCTACATTCTCTCTCCTCTGGACTTTGGACCCAAACACGATAGTTTAGGAAGCCCATTTCTTTTTCTCCTTTCCTTCCTTTCAGGGCTTCCGAAAAAACACCACCCAAACGGGTGGTGCTTTTTTTTTGAAGAGAAAGCGAAGGAAAACACTTTCTTTTTATCGGTACGCATGAACGCACCAATTGGTTTTTCAGCATTACCCAAAAAGATCACCAAAACCCAAATCTTCTTCTGGTTCTTCTTGATTGTTATTAACCTGGACCTGGGCTGGTGCAACGAAACGCCAACCCTTGAATCTTTGACCTGGTTTGGTTGTGGCTTTGACTGGGGTTCTGACGTCTTCGCCGTATGTTGCGGTTCCCGCATTGTTTGCAGATATATCAGCAGAAGATGCGTCGGTCCAATTAATTGTAATTGTGTTCGCTTCACAGGTTGCTGGCCCAGATTGAAAACCTATCACCGAACCGAACACCGCAGCACGGAACGCGAGGTTGCGCGAGCGTGTATCACGAAGGCCACTAGCACAGCTGAGAGTGCAGTTCGAAGCGCAAGCCGACGCGTCACCGCTGTCGCCGATGAACACCCAAGCAGAGGACAAGCTTTGCAAGGTGCCACCAGCTGATGTATAACCATCTACATTACAATAACAATATTTTGCACCTTCTTGACCTGTTTCATCTGTCAATGATGAGAATGTTGTTGGTGTTTGCGCTTGGCTCGTAGAGAAATTCCATGCGCCTTGACCACTTTGTGTTGAACATCTTCCATGTCCATGTATTATACCGTTGTTTCCATAATTTACTGCAAACGAATTATGGTCGCTTGTTGATAATCCATAGAAAGCAGCACCATAACTTGCACCATCTTCAGAGAAATTTCCACTCGAATTCACCCGTGCTATGCTCGCACCTCCGCCTGTACCAACCGCTGTTGTTAAATCAGGAACAGCAGGTTTCACATGCCACCCATTTTCACATCCAGTTGGTTCGCATTGGTTATTATCACCGTAATAATAGCCGCCGTTCATTGTTCCCGTTGAATGCGCAACATCCGCATTCGTACATATTCTATAACAATCTGTATTTGCACTTGCACCCGTGCCAGAATTACCATAACCAGACGGGCATTGGGTTAAACCCTGTGCAGAACTGCTATAATAAACACCATTACTATCCCCAGGGCAAAAATATCCGTTTTGATCGCAATCTATTGGGGTTTCGCTGTTCCCTGGTAAATATTGACCCGCGCCGATTTGATATAAAATATTTTCATATTCTGCAACTGCGTTTACTTCGTTTTCATACACACCCGCCATATTTGTTGAAGTTGCGGCATTTGTATATGTGGTGTCTTCTGCCATTAATCCATTTGATGGAAATGAATTTTCCGTATTTGTTGGTTCTGCGAATGCAGGACAAACAAAACCCATCGCGATTGCTGATGTTAA
>JAFZIM010000024.1 GCA_017554365.1 Alphaproteobacteria bacterium
AGGTGTTTTTCCAACCCCACCTGATAAAATATTACCAAAACAAATTATAGGTCTTTGTGATACATATTCGTGTTTTTTACGAATATTAAAAACTAATCTTGACCCAAGAAAATAAAATCCTGAAAAAGGATACAAAATTAAAGATATTAAATTTCTTTTTAAAAACCATTTTGGTGTTTTCATATAAATCACTTTTATTTAAAATCATCTGGCACTAAATCTTGTTCAGGTTTAAAAGTCGTAAACTTTTTATCAAGATTATACGCCTGTTTAATCATAATATTTTCAAGTTTTTTTCTTATTTTTTCAAAATCTTCTGTTTTGGTTTTTCTGTCGATAAATATAGGTTCACCAACATCACCTGCAATAATAGAAAAAGGTTTTGTTAATAAATATCTGTCCCAACGATTAAGGAACCAAGGACGCGAACAAGAATAACACACAGGTATAATTGGTGCGCCAGTCATTTTAGCAAAATATAATGCCCCATCATGAAAACGCATAGATGGCCCACGTGGCCCATCAGGCGACAAAGCCAAACAGAATTTACCACTATTAAGGACACTTATACCTTTTTTTAAAACATTAAAACCACCATTTGCAGATGAACCATATATGGTTCGCAAACCAAATAACTTTTCCATTTTTGCAATAGCACGACCATCTTTTTTGCTATCCGCAATTGCATAACCACGAACACGTGCCAAAGCAATCACAGGCGACAACATCATTGTTCGACCATGCCAAAACACGAAAATTGCGGGCTTTCTGCCGTATTTATATAAAGTATTTAACCCTGATATTTCTTTCTTAGAAGTAAAATAAACAAACCAAATTAAAACATAATAAATAATAGCCAGAATCCATTGAATAACACCCCAGCCATAAAGAATACGAAAAAATTTTCTTATCTTTTTTTTAATTGATTTTTTCATTAAAAACATCCTATACATAAATTCTAGCAATAAAAATTATACAATGCAAGGGTGTGAATATTTTCTATAAATTAAGATTAAAATGCTTTTTTTATTTGACACACTTAAATTTATAGATATAATAGGTTTTGCTTTATCGCGGGATAGAGCAGCCCGGTAGCTCGTCAGGCTCATAACCTGAAGGTCGGTGGTTCAAATCCATCTCCCGCAACCAAGATTTAATAAAAAGACATCCCTTGTGGATGTTTTTTTTATTAAATATATGTTGTGTTGGTGGTTTGCAACCCGCAATTTATTGCTGGTTCAAAATTTGTATATAAGAACGAGTGATAACGAAGTTCGAATAACTACAAATTTGCACGTAGACACTCTGTGTCGAGTGAAATCCATCTCCCGCAACCAAGATTTGATAAAAAGACACCCTGAGTGGTGTCTTTTTTGATTTTATATCTTTACTTATCAAAAAAATATATTTAAATATAGGAATATGAGCAAAAATTATTACGAAATTTTAGAAATATCACAAAATGCCACTTCTAATGAAATTAAAAAGGCATATTATTCTTTGTGTAAAAAATATCATCCTGATATTAACCCAAAAACAGAAAATTTATTTAAACAGATAAATGAAGCATACGAAACATTAATAGACCCGTTAAAACGCAAAGAATACGATTATTCTTTGGATAATAATTCTTCTTATACCGAAGAAAGTTATCAAGAATCTTATACTGAAACAAATAATAATACTTCTTATACAAATAATTCTGATGGTAAATCATATAAATATTATCAAAATCCAGCAAATGAACCTGTGGTAAATATCTTAGATGATTTACAATATTATAAATTTGAAAACGCATTTAGTGCTATATTTAAACGCAATATATTTATTTTAATTGGTAATACAATAATATGTTTTGTTATTACATTTGCAGTATTATTTAATCGTATTGCTAAATTGTTTAAAAAAACACTTATATCAAAGAAATATCATTCAAATATATGGTTTAATTTTATCCAAGATTCTATGCGTGAAAACACATTTTTTAGATTCACATGGTGGTCAATATTTATGTGTATAATGACATTATTAAAATTATCTTGGTTGGCATTATTAACAATCAATTTCATATACACCAAAATAATAAAACCATTGTTAATTCCGGTTGCTATTTTATTGGCTGCAATTATTCATAATTCTAATAATAATAGAAGATATTAATTTAATTCTTTTAATTTTTTAACTGCGTCTGATGAATTTACAAATAAAATTCCACGACCATTATGAGATTCCCATTCAGTTATATTTTCTTCTCTATCATCAACCAATATATCTTCTTTGGTTGGGTTTATTAATTCACCTTTTTTGCCATCACAAATAATAATGTGATTTTCATCAAAATATTGATTCAGATTTTTTAATATCCATTTACGTTTTTCATCTGCAACATAATTTACATAATTTTGACCGCCAACAAAATGTTTAGCCCCTGGTGTCTTACTAAGCACAAATATTTCACCCATGGATTTTGCGATATCCAAAACATTTTTAATATCTTTTATTTCTGGGATATTAGCCCAAAAATTATCCTGTTTTTCTATATTTAACCAAAATTGTCTTTTTAATTCGCGTTCTTGTTCTGATAATTCTTGGCTTGGATGGTTCAAATTACTGCTATTCGGACGCATAGAATCAAAATCTACTAAAACGCCATCCATATCGAAATAAATTTTCATTGACGAACCTTTTGTTTATAAATAATATAATGTGTCAATATAATAAATGATATAAAGGAAGTAAAGTGATAATACAGCATTATGAATTACATTCTAATCAAGAATTACTTAACATTATAAAAAATACTCATTTGGCTGGTGATGCAAATATAAAACCTTTTATACAATCTGATATAAAAATCCAAAAAGCTAGACATGATGATTTATTACCAACACAAAGATTTGTTTTACAAGACCAAATAAATAATATAAATATTTTGTATTCTTATTTTTTAACCCAAGGTATAAATATTGCAAATCTTGATGGTTTTATTGTTTATACCACCGATGAAGATAATAATACATACACTTTGACACCACCTATTGTTGAAATTATCGAAAATCAACCTTTGCTTATAGACGGACAACACAGGGCAAGTTTCTTTGGTAAAATGAATATGCCTTTTAATATTATTCAAATTAATAATGTTCCAAAACAATATTATCCTTATCAATTACCTAATAAAGATGGTTGGAGAGAAGTTTTACATTTTGAAGATAAATTGCCAGAAAATTTTGTCAGAAAATATTTACGTTATCCTGATAAAGCAACTAAAAAATTTATGTTTCGTGAATATGATTTTCCAGGCCTTATAAAAATAGCACGTGAACATACTGGTAAAACTTATTAAAAACATTTTCTTAAAGTTTCGCCAGTATCATTTTGGTCTACGCGTTTATTTCTTATTTCTTCTTCGGCTTTAAGATGTTGTTTTAATAAAATAATATCAGGGTGATTTTGTAATTCTTCGTTTAATTTATCAATGGCTGATTCCATATCATTTTGCGATTTTACAAAAATCGGTGTTATAGAATTCGCAGCCGAAGTAATAGATTTTTCAATAGATTTTTTATTGTCATCTATCAAAGATAAATAAGAACGTATATGTTCATCTTCATGTTGTAATATTGCATTATAAGAACAAGTATTTGGTTTATGTGATAAATCTATCTGAACCAAAAAATCAGTATAACCTATGGTTGCTTCTACTTTCTTCAAAGCAATACAAAAACCATCTTCAATATTTGTAATATCAGTTATTAATTCATAATTATCAACCATTGTTGCAATAACATCACCATGTAAAACATCCATTTTTTGTAATGGTTGAACCACCTGTTTAGACCAAGATGGTATATTTAATACAACATTTGGTGTTAATTTATAATCAAGACAATCATCACCAAAACATAATGTTGGTATAATAAAAAACAAAGAAATTATGTATTTTTTAATCATATATTACATTGTTTGCTTTTTTAAATATTCTGCAACAAAATTATTTCCATAATTTTTATATAAATCTTCGGCTAATAATACAGAAGAACGTCCAGATTCAAACAAACGCAACATATTACCCAAACCACCTAATTCAGTATTTAATATCACAGATTCCCCATTTACAGGTCTTGATAATAATACTGCACGTTTAAGATTTGGATATGCTTTACCTTGGATAAATGCCATTTCAAGTGGGTTTAAATTCCATTTTTCATAATCACTTGCATCTGCGGCTGGGTTTCTAAAGAATAATACGGTTTGTGCCTGACCACGAACAACATCACCTATTCCCAGTTTATCCAAAACATTTGCACGTTGGAATGCAACCATATATGCCTGACGATTTTTACGACCTTCCTGTAATCCTGCAATAAAGTTATCACGGAACATTTTATTTTCAAGCATAGGTGCTGTTTCGTCAATCATAATCAAAGATGGATTTCCACCAGATACGGTTGTGTTATTAATTCTGTGTAAAATATAAGATATAACTGCTGGTGCTAATATTTCATCTTGTAAAATATCAGTAAAATCAAATGTTGTTAATCTTGCATTTAAATCAAGTGTATCTGTATCTTCGTTAAATATATCACCATATTGTAATGGGTCTATCCATTTCTTTAATTCGCCACGCATATTTCCAGTTGATGAAAAACATGATTCATAAAGATTTTTTAATAATCTATCTTTATCAGATAAATAATCAAAATTAACAGCAACTGCACGTGCTATTTCATCTGTGGAAAGAACATCTGTTTGACCTGTAATCATTGCGAACCAACGTCTTAAAAACGCACGATTAGCAGCAGTATCAGGCATTTTCAACGGATTTAAATGTGTTAAAAATGAATCTTGTTTTGCGTCTTTTTCTTTACCATTCATGGTTATATATTTACCATCTATGGCTAATGTAAATATTTCTGCACCCTTGTTTCTATCAAAGAAGAATGCTTTTAATTTAGGGTGTCTTAAAGATTGTGCAATCAAGAAAGAAAATAATGTTGTTTTACCACCACCAGTTGGCCCTATTGTTAATGTATGACCAACCGCAGCCGGTTTATCTGAAACATGAAATTGAAATTGATATGGTGTTCCTTGGGCTGTTGGGAATATAACCAATGGACCTGGGCCCCAATCACAATCTTTGATACCACGTGGCATAGATGATAAAGGTATAGATACCGCAGCAGTTTTTGATAACATTTTAAAACTGCGTGGAAATAAATCAAATCCAGGTATTTGTGAGAAAAATGAAACTTTTGATGCAAAACTTTCAACAACTGGTGAAATACCAAATGATGCACATATTTTCTTAAATTCAGATATATTTTTTTCCAAACTTTCGCGATTTTCACCAAACAACATAAACAAAGGATAATAATCAACTAATGTTTGCGCCCCTGTAATATTTTCGTCCATAGAAGATTGTGCTTCACTTATTTGTTCAAGTGTAGAATCTTCATTTTCATCTGTTATTGTTGAACGATGTTGACGGATAATACTTTCTATGTCACTGGCTTTTAATATATGAAATCCATTCATACAAATCATTTCACATTGTAATGTTGTTATTGTATTAAAAAATTCTTCATCTATGAAATCAGGTGATATTTTAAAAGACAAAGCCGATGCATAATAAATTTTATCGCCACTTTTATATTCTATAATTCCATTATTTTTAAATTCTACTTCATCAACAGCAACATTACTTGATATATTTTTATCACAATATTTTATTACTGGTTTTGTGACAGGCGACAATATACGACCAAAGAAAGTTGCTATGTTATTAACGTCATTATGTTTTAATAATTCTGGTTTATATACAGATAACATAGATTCAATATAATTAGAATATTGAATTAATTTTTCATGATTTCCGCCTTTGACAGATAAAACAACATAATAAGAATTATTAAATATTTTTAAACCCTGACTATTCCATTTATCATAAATTTTTTGTAATACAGGTTGATGAAATTCATAATCTGTTTTTTCTTCCATATAATCACGAATTGTAAAAAATCTTAGATAAACATCAGGGTCTTGAATTTGATTAAATAATTGCGCCCTTAAATCTAATAATTTTTCACGATTTTCATCGTCCATCATACTGGTTTGAATACCATTTATTTTATAAACCCTGATTAAAGAATTATCAACCAAAGATACACTATCATCTTTATAAACATCTTTAAAAGGTAAATAATCTGAATATTTCAAATATCCAAATTTTGGTAATATCTTTTTTGTAATAGTTGGTATATATGCTAATAAAACAATAAAAGCCAGTAATATAGACATTGTTATAATAACAAAAGTCAAAGTCATAGAATTATTATTACCAGCAAAATAATTAAATAATTGTTCCATTTTATACTGCCAACCTATTTGGTATTTTTTGTTTAAATATCGCAAATTTTGCAAATATTATTTGTGATAATTGTGGTTCTTTTTTTGAAAAAGTCCCTAATATAGTATGTGTTAATGATAAAATTCCAAGAAAAACCAATGGCAACCACATCGGAATATTTCCTGTGGATAATAAAAACACTATCATAGAAACCACAAATATCAAAAAACATACAAGAAAGTTCAACAAAGCAAGCGAATAAGGCACATAAAATATGCGCGGTGGATTTGCCAAGGCCTTTAAAATACGCTGTTTCAAGATACTCTCTCCTATATCTTATCTAATTATAACAATTTCAACATTTTTCAACAAGTATAAAAGTAAAAACATTAAATTTTGTTTAAAATATTAAAAATTCATAAAATTTCAACTTTTGTTATTAAAAGTATTATTTTTCAACAATTTTAATAAAAACCGCAGAAATACTGGATTTTTATGTTGAAAAAGTGTTTATAAAAAGTTTAAATCAGTTTTTAATAAAATAAACAGGCACAACAAAAACAACAACTATTTATAATAAATATTTGATTTTTTTAAAATCTAGTTTATAATCACGCAGTAAAAAGGATTTAGATATGAAATTTTTAAGTTCATTAAAAGCTTGGAAAAAACGTGGAAACATTAAACAAATCCGTCGTGGTAAACAAGTTATCTTGATTGACCCTGCTAATCCTAAATTAAAGGCAAAGCAAGGTTTTAAGAAAAAATAATAACCAATTGGATATCTATTTTTAATACCCGATTTATGCGGGTATTTTTTTTATTCTTGGGATAAAAATGCTTCTTTTAATAATTCTTGGATTTCATTTGATGATAAACCAGATTCTGATAAATAATTTATCTGATTTTGATTTGGGTTATATAAAGATGCACTATGGGTCGCATTTAATGGTATAGATTTTATATATTGTGTAGGTTTTAATTTTATTTTTGTGTTTTTATCAGCCATAACAGAAAAAGATATATTTGAATCACAATCTTTTAAATCTTTATTTATAATCGCATAACCATTTAATTCTGTATCTGAATTTTCATAAGCCATAACTTTGGTTTTTATTAAAATACCGGTATTTTTAGAAAAATGTTCACCTTTGACATCTATTTTTAGGTTTTTATGGTTTTGTATTATTATTTGTCCGTCAAAAACACTATTTTCACCATAATTTTTTACAAAAATATTCAAAAAAGCCGGTTTTTTAGCAATTGTTTTATTTGTCATAAATATTTTTGTATTTTCAGCATATATATTTATGTTTATATCAAAATTACCGGCTATTTCGCCAATATATATAATATGTATTGGTAATATAGAACTTTCTTTAATATTTATATTATTTTCTGAAATTTCTATGTTTTTATAATCAGACAATTCAGGTATAAAAACACCATCACGAAAAACCAAAGTTTCCGCTGAAAAAGTTTTTATATTGAATTCTTGCCAAAGGTATGACATATTTATATCCGAATTATTATATGTATTATATAATATAGAAAAATAAATAAAAAACAACTTAATTGGTGAAAAGATATGGGATTTAATTGTGGTATTGTTGGTTTACCAAATGTAGGAAAATCAACATTATTTAATGCTTTGACTCAAAGTGCAGCAGCGGACGCGCAAAATTATCCGTTTTGTACAATAGAACCTAATACAGGACGTGTTGTTGTTCCTGATAGTGTATTACATAAACTGGCACAGGTGGCTGGTGCAGAACGTATTATACCAACTCAACTTGAAATAGTTGATATTGCTGGTTTGGTCAAAGGTGCATCTGCTGGTGAAGGTTTAGGAAATAAATTTTTATCTAATATTCTTGAAACTGATGCGATTATTCATGTAGTCAGATGTTTTGAAAATGATGATATTGTTCATGTAAATGGAAAAATAGACCCACTTGCAGATATTGAAACAATCGAAACAGAATTAATGTTAGCTGACCTTGAAAGTTTAAATAATCAGATAAAAAAACTTGAAAAGAAAGTTCATGGTCTTGATAAAAATGCTGCTAAATTACTTGCTGATGCAAATTCTATAAAACAAGGTCTTGAAAAATCTATACCTGCCAGATTACAGGAAGTAGATGCTACACCTTTTAATTTATTAACGAAAAAGCCGGTTATTTATGTATGTAATGTAGAAGAATCGGCAGCAAGTACAGGAAATAAATATTCTGATATGGTTAAAGAAAAATATTCTTCCATAGCACCTGTGTTAATAATTTCTTCAAAGATAGAAATGGAAATAGCACAAATTGTTGATAAAGAAGAAAGACAAATGTTTCTTGATGAATTAGGTTTAAAAGAATCTGGCTTAGACCAAGTTATTCATACAGGTTATGATACACTTGGATTACAGACATTTTACACGGTTGGACCAAAAGAAGCACATGCTTGGACTATTAACAAAGGTATGACCGCACCGCAAGCCGCTGGAAAAATTCATAGTGATTTTGAACGTGGTTTTATACGTGCTGAAATTATTTCACCAGATGATTATATTCAATATGGTGGTGAAGTCGCAGTAAAAGAAAATGGTAAAATGAGATTGGTTGGTAAAGAATATATTATGCAAGAAGGTGATATATGTCATTTCTTGTTTAATGTATAAAAATTTAAGAAAATACCGGTAAACACCGGTATTTTTATTATAAAGATTAAAAAATAAAAAAAGCCGGCTTTTTTGATAAAAATATACAAAAAGGCCGGTAAATTTTTTATTGTATATCTATTAAAGATTCTTGTTTTTTTGTTATTTCAAGAATTTTATTATTTATTTCTTTTAATTTATCTGAATTTTCTTGGGTAAGTGATTCGTTTAATTTCTTTAAAATTTCTTGTTTTTGTTTATTTAATTCCTGTAAAGATTTTTGTATCTGCAAAGATATTATGAAATTATCAGCATTTTTTAAATCTAAATCAGTTGGTTCAACTTCTTCATCAAAAGATATATGTAATGAAGTTAAAAAATCTATATATTTTTCTGATAATTCAGGATATTTTTGAATAATAGATTTTAATATTTTTATAGTCATTGAATCAACATCAGGTAATTCAATATCAGGTGTATAAGTTTGTTTTTTCCATTTATGCCACTGATTAAATTTACGGCTGTTATATTCATTTATAATTTCATTTTGTAAAATTTTATCTTTTATTTTTGAAATACAATCTTGTAAAAATTTTTCTGCCTGACTGCGTCCCCCAGGTGTATTTATAAGATAATTTTTATTTGTTATATTCCATAAAAAATCTATCAAAGATGTTGATTTATTTATTATTTTACGCATTTCTTCTTCACCTGAATTTTTCAAAATTTCATCAGGGTCTTTACCACCAGAAACAAAAGCAAATTTTATTTCTGAATTATCGCGTAAAAATGGTAAAACCAACAAACAAGCACGCATAGCGGCTTTTTGTCCGGCATTATCACCATCAAAACAAAATGTTATATTTCTGTTTGATTTACAAAGAATTGCAATATGATCTTCTGTTAATGAGGTACCAAGTGGTGCAACTGTTTCAGGAAAACCATGACATTGCATTTGTATCGCATCTATTTGACCTTCGACAATAATACTGCGATTTTGACAATGTATAGCATCCCTTGCAAAATTAAAACCAAATATAGTTTGTCTTTTATGGAATAAATCTGTATCTGGGGTATTTATATATTTTGGTTCACTGCCGTCCAAAGAACGTCCTGAAAAAGCAACTATTTGATTATGTGGATTAAATATAGGAAACATTAATTTATCACGGAAAAAATCATATAAACCATAATCGCCATTTCGGACTAGACCTGTGGATAATAATTTATCTTTTTTTACATATTTGAATGTAGATGAAATGATATTATTTTTTGGTGCGTATCCTATACGATATTTTTTTATCATTTCATCACTAAAACCACGATTTTTAATATATTCAAGCGCATGTTTTCCAGATTCAGAATATAATAATTCTTCATAAATTTTTGATGCTTTTTCTGTGATATCTATATAAGTTTGTTCGTTTTCAATTTGTTGTTTAGATTTTTGTTTTATTTCAGGTAATTTTAATCCAGCCATTTCTGCAAGTTCAGTAATAGCAGTTTTAAAATCTACATTTTCATTTTTCATTACAAAAGAAATAATATCACCATGTTCGCCACAACCGAAACAATGATAAAATCCTTTTTCTTCTGAAACAGAAAACGAAGGTGTTTTTTCATTATGAAAAGGGCAACAACCCCAATAATTTTGACCTTTTTTTGTAAGCGGAACACGACGCGAAATAACATCAACCAAAGATAATCTTTGTCTTAATTCATCTGTAAAAGAATTATCATATTTAGCCAATTATTTTGCCTTTTTTGCAAATGATTTAGGTTTCTTTGAATTTATTAAATTAATTGCTTCATCTAAACTTGGTTTATCTTTTACAGAAACATTAACACGATTAGATTATAAATAAGGTCCATATTTTCCATCTGAATAATAATAAATTGGTTTATCTGTTTCAGGATTTTTACCAAGAATTATTGGTTCAACTTTTTTTGTTTTATTTTCAAGTAATTCTTTGGCTATGTCCAAAGTAATCGTTTCAAATGTGTAATTTTTAGCAGGTATATTTTTTACACCATCTGTGATATAAGGCCCATATTTTCCAATCTTAAATATTATATTTTCACCCAAATCTTTTTCTGTTATTTCTGATTTAGTTTCTTCTTTTGCCTCTTGGGTATCACCAGATAATTTCATTGTATAATTACATTTTGGATAATTTACACAACCAATAAATGGGCCAAATTTAGATAATTTAATACCTAAATTTCCACCACATTTCGGACATTTATCTTCTGAATCTTTAAATAAATGTGTATGCATAAATTCATTTATTTTATCAATAATATCAGTTGTTTTTATTTCACGTGCTGATTCAATTGTTTTATTAGTTGGTTCCCAGAAAGATTTCAAAGATGATAATTTATCTTTTGTACCATTTGATACATCATCAAGGGTGTCTTCTGTTTTAGCAGTAAAATTAACATCAACTAAATCTTTGAAATAATTAGATAAATAAGAAACCAAAACCCAACCTGAAATTGTCGGATGAAAACGATGTTGTTTATCTTGTTCTACATATTTTCTATCAACGATAGTTGACATAATTGTTGCATAAGTTGATGGACGACCAATACCAAGTTCTTCCAGTTTTTTAACCAAAGATGCTTCTGTAAATCTGGCAGGTGGTTGTGTAAAATGTTGTTCTGAATCAAAAGACAAAATTTCAATTTCATCATTTAAATTTAATACAGGTAATTTTACTTCTTTTGTTTCTTTTTCATCATCGCTATCTTCAATATAAACTTTCATAAAACCATCGAAAGTTCTTGTTGTGCCGACACAATGAAATACAGCATTTTTTACATCTATGTCCACAGATACTGAATCAAATTCAGCATTACACATTTGACAAGCAATAGTTCTTTTCCAAATTAAATTGTAAAGTTTTGCTTCGTCCCCTGTTAATTTTACTTCTTGATTAAGGAAGTGTGTTGGACGAATTGCTTCGTGTGCTTCTTGGGCGTTTTTAGATTTTGTTATATAAATATTAGGTGTTGTTGGTAAAAATTTATCGCCATATTCTTTATTAATATATTCACGAATTTCTGCAACTGCTTCTTTTGATAAATTAGTAGCATCAGTA
>JAFZIM010000025.1 GCA_017554365.1 Alphaproteobacteria bacterium
CTTTGTTTATACCAAGTATTGTTAAATCTGATAAAAATCAATCTGAATTTACTTTGACATTAAAACAATATCTTAACAATATGGTTAGTGATTCAAGGGTTGAAAAAGGAATAAAAAAGAAAAAAGAATATCCAACATTATTAAATAATGTAGAAAAAAAATTTGGTGTTCCAAAAAATGTTATTTTGGCTTTTTGGGGACTTGAATCAAATTACGGACAAACAAAATCTAAACACCAATTAACTAATGCTTTTATAACTTTGATTTACGAAGGTAGACGTGCAGAATTCTTTTCAAAACAATTATTGTCTTTGATGAAAACTGCAGATAAAAACAAATTACAAATTAACAAAATTTATGGCAGTTGGGCTGGTGCTATGGGGCATTTCCAATTTATACCTACTACATTAGCACGATATGGTGTTGATGGAAATTCTGATAACAGAATTGATATTATAAATAACATCAGCGATGCGATGTATAGTGCTGCAAATTATTTAAATAAATTAGGTTGGAATCAAAATGAAAAAATTGTTCGTCGTGTCATAGTTCCTTATGATTTCGATAGAAAATTATTAAATGGTGATGTGAAAAAAGATTTATCAACTTGGGCTGAATTGGGTGTGAAAAACATAGATGGAACCCCTATTCCTACGATCAATATGTCTGCTGGTTTAATTGCAGATACAAAAGAATTAGCAAATCAAGATTTATTTGAAAATAATGATGAAAATCCAGATTCAGATGTCGCACCTCAGAAAGTTATTTACGCATATTTAACATATCCTAATTTTTACAGGATAAAAAGATGGAATAATTCTTCTTGGTATGCCTTGGCAATAGCAGAATTATCAGAAAAATTAAAATAAAAATTTTTTCTATATATCAAATTTTAAAAAAGTCCACAAAAAATAAAAATATTTGATTCTGTGTCTTTTCTTTGATACCATTATACCTATGTTGATATAAAGGATATATTATGGCTATAAAAGTTCGTGATTACGAAGTGCGTTTGACTCGCACAAAAGAAGAACGCAAACAGGTTCGCCAATTGCGTTATGAAGTATTCTGTTTGGAAGAAGAAGCATCTGCAACAGAAGAACAAAAAAATCTTGGCGAAGAATATGATGCATACGATACATACGCTGATTATATGGCTGTTTTTCATAATAATAAAATTGTTGGAACATATCGTATTATAGACCGAGAAGCCGCCGAAAAAATGGGTGGATTTTATACAGAACGCGAATATAATTTATCAAAAATTAAAAAAGTCAAAGGCAATATCGCTGAAATGTCTCGCGCATGTGTAAACAAAGAATATCGTGAAAATGGTTTGGTTATGCGTTTGCTTTGGGCTGGTTTATGTGAATATGTTGTAAAACGCAAAGTTGTAATTTTGTTTGGTGTGCCATCTTGGGTTGGTCAAAAGCCAGCACAATTCGCCCAGGCAATTTCTTATTTGTATTATAATTGTTTATCACCTTTGCATTTACGTGCAAGTGTTTTAAAAGAAAAATTAGAACCAGGTGTCGATCCACGTATGACACAAATGAATATTTTGCCACGTGCTTTTGTTGATGAAGACGAAGCAAAAAAACAAATGACTCCTTTGATTAAAGGTTATTTAAGATTGGGTGCTACATTTGGTCGTGGTGTGTTTATTGATAAAAGTTTTGGAACATGCGATGTGTTCGTTATGGTTCAAACTAAAAACGTTGATAAAACATATCAAAAACATTTTGCTGGTTCAGAAAATGCCTTTGATGAATTTGAAATTAAACAGGGCCCATTACAAATGTTGGGTAAAATAATTGCTTCGCCATTTACTGGTGCAGCAAAAGCAATTAAATCTTTTGCAGAATTGTTTATGCGTGAAGATGCCGAAGACATAGAATACATAGACAAAGACAATACAGAAGAAAACGCAGGTGAATAAAAATGAAAATCAGAAAACAGAATATTTTTAATACATTATGGGCGGTTGTAAAATTTACATTTGCTTGGACTTATGTAGTTTTGAACGCACTTGTGTTATGCTTTATACCACGTGGTAAATTTTCTGTTAAATACATGAAATTTTTCATGCGTCAATTCAACTGGTTTATGGGCGTTAATTATAAACTCAAAGGTAAACTTTCAACTAAACGTCCTTTGCTTTGCGTATGCAATCATATATCTGTTTTTGAAATATCAACTATGGCCGCAGTATTAGGTGGTTCTTTCTTTGCAAAAAAAGATATTGAATCATGGCCACTGATTGGTTGGATGGCAAAAAAATTCGGCGTAGTGTTTATAGATCGCCGTCCATCACACGCAGTGGAAGCATTAAACGCAATAAAGAAAGAATTAGATACTGTTGATTATCCTTTGTTTATCTTTCCAGAAGGAACATCTACAAATGGTGCTTATGTAAAACAATTCAAAAGTTCTATGTTTGATGTCATTGAAAAAACTGGTGTATCTGTTCAACCTGTGGTGGTTCATTATCGTTTAAGGGACGGAACAAAAATAAATGACGAAGATTTAGCAAATCATTTTGCATATTTTGATAACAAAAAAATGGATTGTGGTCCATATTGCAAAATAGAACGCAGTGCATTTTCACAGGTCTTTCATATTATGATGCTTGGTGGATTTATGGTGGAAATAGATGTTTTGCCAATCCCCGATTTAACGGGTATGGATAGAAAACAAATGGCAGAAAATCTGCATAAAATAATTTCAGACGAATATATGAAAAACAAATAAAAAAATTAGAGTGGTAAAAAAATGAAAACAGCAATAACTCCTACAAGAGAAGAAAATTTTAGTGAATGGTTTCAAAATTTAATCGTGGCAGCTGATTTGGCTGAAAATTCACCTGTTCGTGGTTGTATGACAATTAAACCTTATGGTTGGGCGATATGGGAATTGATGCGTGATGAAATGGATAAACGCATAAAAGCAAATGGTGTTTTAAATGCAAATTTTCCATTACTGATACCTATTGATTTCTTTAACAAAGAAGCAGAACACGTTGCAGGTTTCGCAAAAGAATGTGCGGTTGTCACACATCACAGATTAAAAATGATAGACGGCACATTACAACCAGACCCTGACGCAAAATTAACAGAACCATACGTGATACGTCCAACATCAGAAACTATTATTGGTGAAGCAATGTCACGTTGGGTAAAATCTTATCGTGATTTACCAATGAAATTAAATCAATGGGTAAATGTTATGCGTTGGGAAATGCGCCCAAGATTATTTTTGCGTACTGCTGAATTTAATTGGCAAGAAGGTCATAACGTTTTTGCAACACACGAAGAATCAAATGCAGACGCACGCAAGATGCATAAAATGTATGGTGATTTTATGCGTGAAATATTGGCTATCCCAAGTATTATGGGTGAAAAAACACCAGAAGAAAGATTTGCTGGTGCAGACCACACATACACGTTGGAACACATCATGCAAGACGGCAAGGCCTTACAGGCAGGAACTTCTCATGATTTAGGTCAACATTTTGCAAAATCTTTTGGTATTCAATATTTGGGTACAGATGGAAAATTACAACATGCATGGACAACTTCATGGGGAACAACAACTCGTATGATGGGAAGTATGTTTATGACTCATTCAGATGACGATGGTTTGGTATTACCACCATTTGTTGCACCATATCAAATTGTTATTATACCAATTACACGCGAAGAAAATATGGAAGCATTAAATAAATTCGCTAATGAAGTTGGTGAAAAATTGAAACAATCTGGCATACGTGTATTGGTTGATGATTCTGACGCACGTGCACCTGATAAAATGTGGAAATGGATTAAACGTGGTGTTCCATTACGTGTTGAAATTGGTGCAAGGGAAATGGAAGAACTAACTTTGACTATTACACGTCGTGATTTAGGCAAAGCATCAAAAACAACATTATCTGTTAATGAATTTGTTGAAAAAGCAAAAACTATACTTGATACAATTCAACACGATATGTTGGTTGCAGTTGAAGAACGCAATAAAACAATGATTACAAATATTGCAGATTTAAAAGAATTAGAATCTGCATTGGAATCTGGAAAAATTGGTTTCTTCCGCATTAAATACGAACAAACAACAAACGAAGAATTTGATGGTCTGATTGAAAAATATAAAATATCAAGACGTTGTCTTGATGACAAAGACCCAAGTTATGTATTTGTTGCAAAATCTTATTAAACAACGGGGTGAAAACCCCGTTTTTTTTATTCTAAAAATATGATATAATATTTTCATAATGTATAAATGGAGAGAATTATGAAAATAGCAATTATCGGTGTTGGTTCTGTTGGTTCTGCTGTTGCAACTGCCGTACAAAATACAGGTCTTGCACATGAAATCGTTTTATTTGACCGCGACGGAATACGCGCACGTGCTGCGGCAGAAGATTTAGGTCATGCTTCTGCTTTTTCTTATGATATAAAAATATCTGCGGTAAGTAATTATCGTGGCATTCGTGGTTCTGACATAGTTATTATTGCAGCCGGTGCAAACCAAAAGCCAGGTGAAACACGCACAGATTTATTACAGAAAAATGCGGCTGTAATTTTTGACATTGTGCCAAAGGTTATGGAAAACGTAGATTCAAAAAATGTTAAATTAGTAATCGTGACAAATCCTTTGGATGTGATGGTTATGTTGGCACAAAAATTATCTAAATTACCAGCATCACGTGTTATTGGAACAGGAACAATGCTTGATTCAGCAAGATTCAAAATTATTTTATCAAGACAATTAAGCATATCAACACGTTCAATAACATCTTATGTATTGGGCGAACATGGTGATTCATCAGTATTAAATTGGTCGTCAGTATATATTGGTGGTATTCCATTAAATGATTTCTGTAAACAAACAAAATTATCTTTGCCACAAACTACACGCAAAACAATTGAACATCGTGTCAGATATGCTGCATACGAAATAATCAAAGGTCGTGGTGCAACATGGGACGGCATTGGCGGTGCTGTTGCAGATTTATTACATGCAATTATAAATGACGAAAAAAGAATATTAACAACATCAATTGTTGATGGGATTGGAAAAAATGCAGTTGCAATGTCTTTGCCACGTGTAATTGGCGAAAAAGGCGTTATTAAAAATTTGCATACACGCCTTGATTCTGCTGAATCAGCAAGTTTACGAAAAAGTGCAAAAATCATTCGTAAAAACTTCGATTTAATTTCCTAAGAGTTGAATCTTATAGTTAAAAATAAATCCTTTGGTATAGTTTTCAAAAAACATTCAACCAAAGGATTTTTTTATATGACAATTCAAAATTTATCTTTTCAAATAGGTGATAATGGTTGTCGTATATATGCAATATGTAATGGTAAAAAAATTGGAAATTTGTTTTTTGTAAAAACTGGCGCTGATAAAATCATAATTTCCGAAGCAGAAATAGACCCATCATACCAAGAATCAGAAATAGAATTATATTTAATTCAGCAAATTATAACCATCGCACGCGAACAACATAGAAAAATTGTATCAATCTGTCCGTATATTTCAGACATATTTAAAAATCACCCTGAATTTGACGATGTCAGATTATTGAATAATGGTCGATAAAAAAAGTCCGCCACAAAATCTTGTGGCGGGACTCCCTTCCTTCCGATAAACGGAAACTTTGTTATGCTGCCAGACGTGTAGATTCATCAACCAAACCGGAATCCATAATCTTTTTGGCTTCTGCGAATACCATTTCTTTTACACGCAAAGCCAAAGCAGAAGTTTCCAAAGATTCTGCGGCAACATCGAAATTGTCAGTTCTGATTTGCAAAGAAACATACGCACCGATTAAAGCGGCACGGGACAAATCTTCAATAGAACGTGGTGCATTATTTTTTCCAATATGCAATTCGTCGCTTAAAGAAACGATTTGTCTATCAGCATTAACCCAAACGGTTGTGGTCAACACTTGGTTCAGGGCAATCATGATTTCTTTTATATTTTTTGGCATGTGGTTATCCCCCCTTTCTTGTCTTGTTTTTGTAGAAAAAATTTAAATTTTTTGTATTTACTTATGTATTTACAAATTTTTATTTTAAATTTTTTCGGTTTTTTATTTTTTAGCAGATTTCCGGTTTTATTTGGATTTCTGCCCGTTTCAATTAACTTTCCCCTTGTCTATACAAACATCTTAGAACAAAAACGAATCGCACGTCAAGCACAAATTTAAATTATTTTTATTTTATTTTAAAAACAGCGGATTTTACTTATAAAACCATAAAATACCATAAATTGATTATGATTTGTCATTGACAACCATAAAATCGTGTGCTAGATTCCATTTTGAAGAACCTAAAGCAACCAAGTTATATAAAGGAATAAAACAAATGGGTTTGTTTCTTTCTAATTATGAAAATCGTTTGGATACCAAAGGACGCATTTCAGTACCTGCTGCTTTTCGTTCTTCATTGAATAATGAAAATTTTGCTGGCGTTGTGCTTTATCGTTCATTCACACACAATTGTATCGAAGGTTTATCCATGTCCCGTATGGAAAAGATTGCGTCTGCCACAGACCAAATGGGAATCTTTGATGGTGAACTTGACGATTTAACCGCATTGGTATTTGCAGACGCCCGCCCATTATCTTTTGATGTCACAGGACGCATAGTTATTCCATCTGATTTATTAAAACATGCGAACATTACTGACAGGGCTTTATTTGTCGGTCGTGGAAATAGTTTTCAGATTTGGAATCCAGAAGATTTTATTAACGCACAAAAGACATCTTTGAATAAATTACAAAAAAATCGTCCTAATTTAAAAATAAACATATAAATATGTATTTTTTCGCTTGTAATAAATCTGCATGTGTGATAAAATTGCATTACAAGGAAGGATGGAAATACCATGAAAAGATTTATAACTGTATTAAGTGGATTACTTATTTTACCTGCATTTGCAGAGGTTGCACCGGTCTATTATGACGAAATTGTGGAATACACAGACGACATGATTGATGCGGTCGAAGCCGAAGAAAACGCAGCGGTTCAAACAACAGAAAAACAAAATGTTGTTCAACGTTCTAATATAACAAGATCCACATCTCGTGCTATATCATCTGCAAAGACCGGACCACAACAACGTTCCGGGGCTTCTACACGTGCAGTTGCATCTACACCAAGGGCAACGGTATCTCGTGCAGCAGCAACCCGTACGATCAAAGCAGCCGCTGTATCAAGCAGACCAACTGCTACACGTTCAGCAAATGTGGTATCTCGTTCCTCTTCACGTAATAGTGTTTCAGCAAGACCTGTGACAGCCCGTGCTAGTGTAAGGGGCAGTGTAATGGGTGTGGCAAAAAATCCAATGAATGAAAATGATGGAACAAATGTTGTTGATGATACAACACCATCATACAATTCAGCACGTGCAGCATCAGCACGTCGTGCATCTACAGCACGTTTGTCTACTGGTTCAGCTGTATCAACTGGGGTTGCAACAACACCTGTTGTCACAGAAGAAGACGTTTCAACAACAACAAATAATTTGAATGCAATTGCAGAATTAACAGATTACTGCAAAGCACAATATGCTGCATGTATGGATAATTATTGTAATGTATTGGACGATAATCAGGGCAGATGTTCTTGTTCAAAGAATTTGAAAAATTATGAATTAACTGAACAAGCACTCGAAGATGCTACTGAAAAATTCCAGGAAGCAGTTCAAAAGATTAAATACATCGGTTTGACATCAAAACAAATTGAATCTTTGTTCGATGAAACCGAAGCAGAACAAATGATGAATGAAAAAGGCGAAGATAAAACAGCCATCAGAAAAACTTTGAATGAAATCAAAGAAAGAGTTTTGGTTGACGCCCAATCAGGCAAAGCATCTTCTACATTTGATTCTTCATCTGTATCAATGAATAATTCAGGTTTGTTTGATATTAACCTTGATTCAGGTTTTGATTTATCTGCATTCATGGGTTCATATAACACAACAAACACATCAAGCGTTTCAAATCAACGTGGTGAACAATTATACAAAACAGCAACTTCACGTTGTAAGACAGCTGTTTTGAATTCTTGTGTAGCCCAGGGTATCGATGCAAATGTTATCACCAATTCATACGATTTGGAAATTGATAAACAATGTATCGCATACGAACGCAGTTTGAATGATGCAAATACAGAAATGCGTAAAAATGCACGTAATGCCGGCATCATTTTACAACAGGCACGTTTGGTATTGGCACAAAACAAAAATACATACGATGTCCGTAGCTGTGTCGCAGCAATCGATTCATGTATGCAAGACGATTATGTATGCGGAACAGATTATGAATTATGTTTGGATCCAACCGGTAAATACATTGCAAATGGTGCAATCGTAAAAGGTGGAACACCTGGTGTTTCTGGCGGTGTCGTAAGAAATACGGATACAATATCAACAGTA
>JAFZIM010000026.1 GCA_017554365.1 Alphaproteobacteria bacterium
CAAATGAACATACTATCGCTACATACAAAGAAGGTTTCATTCGTGAATACATAATTGCACGTAATACATTGGGAATTGGCAAAAACGCATATATAACAAAAAATAATTGGAACAAGATTGTCCAACCTTGGTCTAATCAGAAAGTATATTCTGATTTCAAAAACACATCACTTTACAAACAATATATGTTTAATGAAATGCCACCTGCGATTTCTTGTTCTGTGAACTTTCCTAACTCTGCCAGAGACAAGGCAATCATAGATTTAGGCAAAGACACTTATGAAGTAAAATTTACTTGGTTTTGTAAAAATGAAAATATTGGTAGACAACCAACCCAAAAAAATTATAAGATACGTATAAGAATACAATCTGAACTGGATGAAAAGATATCTGGTGTATTGAATAACATTGAAAAACTGCGGGAAAATCCGCTGGGAATTCAGGTTGTTGAATATGCTATAAAAGATGGTCGTGGCGACCCTTTGAATTCAGATGCAGAAGCATGGTAAAAGATTTGAAAGGTAAGGATTATAAAAGATGACTTTTATAAAATTATGTAAATTAAATATTTCTTTGTTGACAATATTATGTTGTGCATATCCTGCTATGGCTGATTTTCAGGCGGCTTGGGATAATCCAAATATGAATATGGCTGCTGGTTCAACACAACCAGGTTATGCAAATTTAACATGGTCTACGGGAACAATTTTACCATTAAAAACCCGTGCCGGAATGGCAACAATGGTGACATTACCAAATGGTGAAAAAATTGCTGATATCGTAATGGGTAATGATGGTTTATATACATTGGCTGGCGGACAACCAGGCGACCAAATCTTTTACATAACACCTACTGCTGAAAATCAGGGTAATGATACAAATATGATTGTTATTGGTCAATCTGGAAACAAATACATTTTCTATTTACGTGCATACCCTGTAAATTCAAGTGAAATTACATATTCTCAGGTTGATATATCTGCTGCTAATGGTGGTGCAATTTCTAATTTTAATACAACACCTGTGGCATCTGGGAAAATGGGTTCTATATATCAAAAACAATCAAAAAAATCAGGCGTTGCAACAACTGGTGTTGATGGCGAAGATTATGGTTGGATAAAAACAATGAAAATCGACCCATCTGAATTTCGTTTTGATTTAGATATCTTTGTTCCAAATCCAGACGATTATGTTATCGCACCTGAACGCGTATGGCGTGATAGAATCTTCACATATATTGATTTTGGCGACAAAGTTATATCTATGACACAACGTCCAGTGGTTTCTTTGTTGGTCGAAGGTGGCGAAAGCCCAGTTAGTTTTAGAACAGATGGTGAAGATGGTCGTTTATTGATAGTCGAAGCAGTCGGTGATATGGTTTTACGCAGTGGTCAAAGAATTGTATGTATCAAAAAACGTGAAAAACCATTCTTGATTGCTGATACAGCATCTGTTATGGCTTTGGCAGAAGCAAATGTTGCACAATCTATGATGGCAAATCAGTCATTAAATAATATTGCTTATACAAATGAACAATATGCAATGAATGCATCTGTAAATGATTATACAGGAACACCAGTGATGATGTATAATCAACAGGTTGGTTATGCTAATGTTCCAGCAACTGCTGGGGTTGGTTCTTCTGGTGGTGTGACAATGATGCCAACAGAACGTTTGACTGCTGGTTCTTATTTGCCACAAACAAATATTCCATTAATCCCAAGCAATCAAACAGGTGTCGCAATTGAATTGAAATCAGATACATCTGTCAAAGCATTAAATGATTATTGGACTGATTTGTTGGCTAAATTCAGCGGTGATGATGGTGCTGGATTGTTAACACCTTATAAAAACAGCGTATTCTTTGCTGTTGACGAACAGGGTGTTGGTGATTTGGGTTCTTCATCTTCCACAGCAAGATTATATCGTTTACGCATTGGACCTTTGGCTGACATAGATACAGCACAAAAGTTATGCGATCAATTATTGAAATTTAGCGGGGCAAGTTGTCACGTGGTAAGAATACAATAAAATGACAAATATAAAACAACAATTTAAAGATTTTCGCTCAACAACACCAAAGTATATTCAATGGTTGTTGTTGGGTGCTGCTTTTGTTGTTGTTATAATTTTATTGTCTTTGGTATTAAATAAAAAATCTAATACAAATGAAAAGGTTGATGATGCTAACCAAGAAGTTGAATTTAATATCAGCCCTGATAGCATTTCTTTAAATAATGTATTGGTTGGAAAATCTGCTAATGAAGAAATAACAATATCTGTTAATGCACCTGTGGAAATAAAACAGATTCAAATTTTAAATGCAGAAAACAAAGAAATTGCAGATATCACAACAACAAATAATTGTGATAATCTGACAAGTTCATGCATAATCAATGTTATTTATAAACCAAAATCTGTCCAGAAAGAAACAGATGCAACATTAAACATATCTTGGAATGATTCAACTCAGCCTGATATTGAACAAATATCTACTATTTCTGTGACTTATTCTTCCAAAGAAGAAGAAAAGAAAGAAGAACCTAAACCAGAACCAAAACCAGAACCAAAACCGGAACCTGTTGCAGAACCAGAACCAGTTATCGAACCTGAACCAGAACCGGTTGTTGAACCTGAACCAGAACCAATTATTGAAGAAAAACCAGAACCAATTATTGAAGAAAAACCAGAACCAGTAAAAGAAAAGGTTGAAGAAGCAGTTGCTGCAATTGCACCAACTAATATTTTTGATGAACCTGAACCAGAACCTGAATTTCAATTACCACCTGAAAAATGTTCTGAATTTGCAATTCCAGGATATGATGCATCAGGTAAGCAAATTGGTTGGATAAAACCTGCTGGTGGGGCTAATTATTTTCATCCATTCGAAGATAAAGATTGTTCAAATCCTACTGGAAAATATGATTTTTCAACAGGTGTCATAACATCTTTGTCTGATAATTCTAAAATTGGAACAGACGCAGAACACATTGGTTTTCGTGGTATCAGATCAAGAAATTTATCAATTCCACAATTATCTTCACCAACAACATCTGCTGTTGTCACAAAAGATGGTGCTTTTGAAGGTGCAAATTGGGACGCCGGTGGAACAGGTATGTCTTTGTATAGTGAAACAAAAGATAATTGGAAACCAAAATTTGACATAGAAACATATAAAGGTTCAGAAGCAGAATCTATCATATCTTCACGTCCATACGACAGAACATTTATATTGCGTCAATTTAAACCTATTCCTGCAACCATAGTTTCAGAAGTTCGTGCAGACCCAAGTGTTTATGGTTGTACCACAGGAACTTGTGATCCTAAAAAGAATCACAGCATTCCAGTTCGTGCGACGGTTGATAGAAATGTTTATTCAGATGACGGACGAACAATTATATTACCAACAGGTACTTTGTTAATGGGTTATCTTGATGGTAATTTACCTGGCCCATATCAAACATACGGACGTATGAATATAAAATGGTATCAATTTATATTGCCAAATGGTGTTGAATTTAATTTTGCAAATGAAAACCAAGATCCATATTCTGCTGACGCCCAGGGTCGTGTTGGTGTTCCAGGCCATGGCAGTACCGATTATATTGAACAAATGGTTATGCCAATATTAACAGCAATGGTTCCTGCGGCAGTTAATATGATTGCACCAATCACAGATACGGTTATAAATCAAATCAACCTTGATACAAACACAATTGTTCAATCTGGAACAATGCGTTCATCTGAAATGGCGAAACAAGAATTAATACAAACTTGGAACAAAGTGACACAAAAATTATTGGTTGATGCAATGGATAATACAGTTCCACCATTTTCAATTGCTGCTGGAACACGTATAAATGTATTTTCACCAATAGATTTAATCGTCACATGTGGTGATGATAATACCAAGAAATGTTCTTTTGGTTATGGTTCAGAAACACGTCGTTCTTGGGCTGATCTTAAAGGTAATGTTGATATTGATAAAACAGATTCTTCATGGGTTGGTCAGGTTCGTTCATTTGATGCAGAATCTATGTGTACTAAAAACGGCGACAAATGGACTATTGATGAAGATAAATGGAGAAATGGTCAATCAACTATGGATTACAGAAGTGTATTGGCTTTCTGTGAATCTATGAATTATCAAGCAAAGAATATGAAGAAAAACGAAATTTATAGCAAACAAGTTGTTGATCAATATCAAAATAAATATGGTACAGAAGACAACAGAACCGAAGAACAAACCAAAGCATTTAATACAGATATTCTTGGGTTCACTTATGATGACGAAGGTTTGCTTGAAAATCCATGGGAAACAAAATCAAGTTCTATTCCAGAAGCCGAAGAAATAACATGTGATGATGGTTCTGCACCTGATACAAATGGTTGTTGTGCAGGTGAAACATATACAGACATGGGTGCAGATGGATTTAATTGTTGTCCTGATGCAGGTGGCGATTGTTTTCCACCAATAAAATAAAAACAATATTTAACAAAGAATAATCGTCAATATGACGATTATTTTTTTGCAAAAAATCGTTTTTATAGCGATTCGTTGATACTTTTATAAAATGCAACGCGAATCGGTTTTCCGATTCGTGTTTCCATTTATAGTTGTATCATTTTACTTCGTTCAATTTTTGGTCTATTTTTAAAACATCATAAAAAAATGCTTTTAACCAACAATTAAAAACAAAAGGAGAAAAATATGTTAAATCAGTTGGCAGAAAACAATATAAACTTAACAGAAAAATTTCAAAATGCAGAACAATTATGGTTTTGGTTTTTATATTCAAAATCTATTCAAAATAATTTTCGGCATAATTGTAGTTCTGTAAAAAGACCTTGTGAAATATTAGATGTTGAAATATTGATAACAAAATTATATTTGGCAGGCAAACTTACAGAAGCCCAACTTGAAACTATGAAAAAATTTGGTGATAAAAGACGCGCACCAAATCAATATATCTATGCTGAAAACAAACATGCTGCTTTGTGGAATTCTGCTATGGAAACATTGAAAGAATCTGCCAAAGAAAAAGGTTGGATTATAGATTAATAATTATTTCTGATTTATTAGGGAATACAGAGAGAAAATAAATCAGAATATTTTATATAGGATAAAATTATGTTATATATCGGATTTTCAACAAAAACACATAAAATATTACCACATATTGTATGCAAACATTTTCGTCATTGTGCGCCTGTAAAAATAAATAATAATAATTGTGTTTTATATCAATTTGTCAGAATGAATAAAATTGTAAAAATTAACCTTTCTATGAAAGATTTAAATATATTAAAACATTATGATTGGAAATTTATAAAATACGTCCATAAATTTGACGATTCAGGCGCATTAAATTCAAAATCGATAACTTGTGTTCAATTTACTAAAAAATTGTGTGGGATAAAGAATAAAAACATTTTAACGCCAGATGATTTATACAAATATTTAACAAAATAAAAAATGCCCGAACGGGCATTTTTTATTTCAATGTTTTTCTAATTATATACATCTGCAAAATACCAAACACATTTGATATAGTCCAATATAAAACCAATCCTGCTGGCATCCAAGCAAACATTATTGTAAACAATATTGGCATCCATTTCATAACACGTTGTGTTGATGCCATTGCATCATTACCTTGGGTTGAATTTTTTGCTGTTTGCAAATATTGTTGCAACCACATTGTAATACCCATCAATATTGGTAATATGAAATAAGGGTCTTTGGCTGCCAAATCAGATATCCACAAGAAATGTGCTGAACGCATAGGAACTGAAATTATCAATGCTTTATACAAAGCAAAGAAAATTGGTATTTGAATCAACATAGGCAAACACCCAGACATAGGCGATGTTTTATGTGTCTGATAAACTTTCATAATTTCCATTTGCAAACGCACTTTGTCATTTGCGTATAATTTTTGGACTCTTTGTAATTCTGGTTGCATTTTCTGCATAGCCATTGTGGAAGCAAAAGATTTACGTGTCAAAGGCCACATTAACAACCTTAAAATCAAAGTCATCAATATAATTGCAACACCATAATTACCGACAAAATCATATAACCAATTTATAGTCCATAACATAGGTTGTGCGAAAAACCAAAACCAACCATAATCCATTGTTTTATTTATACCTGGTATACGATTTGATACAGAATCTAATAACACACTTTCACGTGGGCCTGCAAAAACAAAAGTATCAATTACAGCAGATGTTTTTGGCATAATTTTTACAGGACTAACATTTGCATTTGCAAAATATTTATCCCCTATTTTTTTCATGCTTATTGTTTGATCGTTTGCATCAATTGCGACCATTGTTTCCCAATATTGTTCTGCAAAACCCAAAGAAGCACGTACAGACGAATATGCATAAGATTTTTTATCTAAATTTTTCCAATTTATATAATCAAGGTCAGAATTAGCATAAACAACGCCACCTGTTTCTACAACTGATGAATATGCAGAATCTGCCCCAGAACGAGCAATTTGCACATAAGGCGATACAGATATTTCTTTTGCTGAATTATTTTTAATTGTATCTGATATTTTTATAATATAACCATCAATTGTTATATCACGAACAAAATGAATATTAGAATCGCTGTTGAAATGCCATGAATTATTTTTTAATTCCCAATTTGAATTTATATTTGGTGTTTTTACATCAGGCGACATCAACCCGACTTCTATGAAATCGTTTTCTTTATCTAATAAAACAACATTTTCAGATGCGTTATAATGTTCTTTTAATTTAATATCTGATAAACGCAATCCTTGAATATCCATACTGATTTTATCAGAATCAATATTTTTCTTAACTGCTTTTGAATTTTCAATAGTTATAGTTTGTGTATTTTCTTCTGTCTTTTTAGATGGTTGAAAAAACAAACCTGAAACCCACCAAGCCAACAAAAACGTCAATATCCACCCAAAAATTCCCATGGATTTTTTTGGTTTATTTTGTTGCATAGAATTCCACTGATTAAAACCAGAATTATTATTCAAATATTGTACCATTACATACCCTTTTTATTTAAATTATGTCTGTTTATAAAATAATTTATTATATATAAACATACCCCAAAAGTTATAAAGACATCTGCCACATTAAATATAGCAGGGAAAGTCCATAAATTACCAATATGCCAC
>JAFZIM010000027.1 GCA_017554365.1 Alphaproteobacteria bacterium
AACATTAAAAAATACTTGATATTATGATTTTATTGCTACAATATACAGGTATAATTTTACAAGGTGATTAAATATGGATAAAAAAACAGAAATCAAACAATTTTTTAAAACCATGTGGATAATGACTTCAAGGGAATTTTTGCCTAAATTATTGATTGGTGGCGCTTTGATAAGTTTTTATGTTATTTTATATAATAACCTTTATAACAACAAAGATAAAAATAATGGCATTGATATGAAAAAGATTGAAAAATTTTGGATTAAAAGTCCAAACAATGTCAAAAACACTATAAATTATTGGCAAAAACAAAAATAATTTAACATTTTAATATAAAAAAAACCGCCAAATTTGGCGGTTTTTTTGTTTGTCTGTCAATTTCATAAAACGAATATTAACGTTTACTAAATTGAGTAGAACGACGTGCCTTATGATAACCATAGTGTTTACGTTCAACAACACGACTATCACGAGTCAAGAATCCAGCAACTTTCAATGCTTTGCGTAAATCTGGTTCTGCTTTTTCCAAAGCTTTTGAAATACCATGTTTTACAGCACCAGCTTGACCTGACAAGCCACCACCTTGAACCATGGCTACTACATCATAAGAACCTTCGCGTTTTGTCACACCGAAAGGTTGAACCAAAATCATTTGCAATACTGGACGTTTGAAATATTCTTTCATAGCAACGCCGTTAATTGTGATGTTGCCTTTGCCTGGTGTTAAATAAACACGTGCAACAGAATCTTTTCTTTTACCAGTTGCATAGATAGAACCGGACAATTTTGCACTTGCAACAGGTGCTTTCACTGCAGGTGTTTTAGCAACTTTTGTTGTCTTAGCAGCGGTTGCTTTTTTTGCAGGGGCTGCTTTCTTTGCAGTTGTTTTTGCAGCAGTTTTTGTTGCTGTTGTTTTCTTTGTTTCTGTCATTATTCGCCCCTTTTGTTTTTACGATTCATTGATGCGAAATCAATAACGATTTGGTTTTGTGCTGCGTGTTTGTGTTCTGCACCAGCATAAACATGCAATTTTGTTAAACGTTTGTTAGCCAAAGCAACTGCTGTGCGACGACCCATCATACGTTTTACTGCGTTTGTTATTAATTTTTCTGGTTTTTCAGAACGCATTTGACCCAAAGTTCTTTCTTTGGTGCTGCCAGTCCACAAAGAATGCCAGAAGAATTTTGTTTTTTCTGCTTTATGACCTGTCAAAGCAACTTTGTCAGCGTTGATAATGATAACATGGTCGCCACAATCCATATTTGGTGTCCATGTTGGTTTGTTTTTGCCACGAAGGATGTTTGCAGTATATGCTGCCAAACGACCCAATGTGCAATTAGTAGCATCAATCAGATACCATTTGGCTTCTAATTCTGCTTTTTTTAACGATTTTGTCGTTGCCATTGTTTTTACCTTTTTATTGTTTTTGTTTAAAATAGCGTGCATATTATTTATCAAACCCGCACAAAAGTCAAGAAAAATCTATGCGGTAAAATAATACCATATTTATTTTACAGGTAATTATTTTTTGCTTTCCGCCTATTTTTACATTTCGCTTGGGATTTTTAAGCCCATCAAATCAATTGCGGTTGATAATGTATCAAAAGCCAATTTTGCAAAATATAAACGCCCTGCTTTTGTTTCTGATGGCACATCATCACGCAATATAGGACAATTATGATAGAAATTATTGATTAATTGGCACAAATCGTATGCGTAATTTGCAATCATATCTGTTGCACGATTTTCGTAAGCAGACAAAATTGTTTTTTCAAAATCCATAATTTCAATCAATAAATTGCGTTCTTCGGCTGATAATTCAAAATGTTCTGGTTTTGTAATAACCAAATCAGCACGTTTTAACACAGAATTCAAACGAACTGCTGTATATAATATGTATGGGCCTGTTTTACCTTCAAAACTGGTTATAGATGATGGGTCAAATATATAATCTGATTTAACATCATGTAATAAATCATTGAATTTGACCGCGGCCAAAGCGATATTTTTAATTGTTTCGTCATCTAATTTTTTGCCAGATTCTGCAACACGTGCCATAACAGCGTCGTTTGCAATATCTATGATATCATCAAGGCCTGCGGCATTGCCATCACGTGTTTTAAATGGTTTGCCGTCTTTGCCGTTAATAGTTCCGTATCCAATATGTTCGAATTTTTCATAAGGATATATTCCAGACATATCAGCAACACGGAATAATTGTTCAAAATGCAAAGATTGACGCAAATCAGTAAAATAAATGATTTTATCAGGGTTATCAACTTTCTTACGGCAATAAACTGCGGCTAAATCTGTAGAATCGTATGTGTCTGCGCCACGTGAATCACGCCACATATATGGTGGCATTGGCGCAGTGTCTGTATCGCGTTTAACATTTATGATTTGTGCGCCTTCGTTTTCATAAATCATGTGTTTTTCATTTAAGATTTCTTCGACATCTTTTAAATATTTTGCAGCATTTCTTTCGCCCAAATCATAATCAAAAGGCAAAATATTCAAACGTTTAACCGTATTATTCATGGCCTGCAAAGATATAGCCAAGAATTTTTCATATAATGCAAAATAACCTTTATGACCTGCCTGAAATTTTGCTTTGATTTCTTGGGCGCGTGCCTGAAATTCTGCATTTTCTTTGGCAAAAGAAGAAGCCATTGGGTAATAATTATTCAATTCTTTGGCGTCTATTTCATAATCAACAGGTGTGTTTGAATCAAAATCGTCTTGGAAATAAGGCAATTCAGGATGTAAACGTTCAATCCATGCAATAACCAAACCCATTGGTTTGCCCCAATCGCCAATATGATTCCAAGAAAATGTTTTATGACCTAAAAATTTAGCAATACGATTAAAAGTATCCCCAACAATAGATGTTCTTAAATGTCCGATATGCAAAGATTTAGCAACATTATATGCACCATAATCCATATCAATTGTTAATGGTTTTTCTGCAACCATTTCTTTTGGTGCAGTTGCATTATTCAAAATAAAATCATCTTTTATTTTAATATTTATAAAACCAGGGCCAGCCACAGAAACATCACTTATAAAATCAAGTTCTTTTAACTTAGGCATAATTTCATTTGCCAATTCACGTGGGTTTTTGCCGGCTATTTTTGCACCAACCATGGCTGCATTTGTAGAAAAATCCCCAAAATCACGATTTTTTGGTACTTCTAATTTTGCTTCATAACCTAATTTTTGATTTATAGCATCAGATACATATTTAAAAAGATTCATGTTTTTTCTCTTTATTATAAAGGTAATACAATACGGACTTTTAATCCACCCATTTCGCTGTTTTCAAGAAATATTTGACCGCCATGATTTTCAATGGCTGTTTGTGCAATAGACAACCCCAAACCTGTGCCACCAGTAGAATCATTACGTGATTCATCTAATCTGACAAAAGGTTGTAATGCCATTTGCTTTTTTTCATCAGGAATACCAATTCCGTCATCTTCTATGATTACAGATACAAAATCTTCGCCGTCTGTTTCTGTGATTTTTAATTTCTTTTTAGCGTATCTTGCGGCGTTTTCAATAACATTTGTAAATGCACTGGTCAAAGATGAAGGACGGGCATAGAATTGAACTGGGTTTTCAGGAAAAACCAATATAATTTCTTTGTCTGGCGCTGCATCACGTGCAATACGAGTTAACATGGCTGGTAATTCCATTGTTTGTTCTATTTCAGGTGTTTCCCCGCGTGCAAATGCCAAATATCCATTTACCATTTCAGACATACGATCAATATTGCGTAATAAATCTTCTTTTGTTGCAGAATCTGTTTCAATAGCCAAACGCATGCGTGTTAATGGTGTTTTTAAATCATGTCCCACAGCATTTAACATATCTGTTCTTGTTTTATTATATCTGTTTAAACGTTCTTTCATTGTAATCATCGCAGATGCGGCTTCGCGAATTTCCAAAGAACCGCTTGGTTGAAAACCAGGAACATCCATTCCGCGACCAAATTTATTTGCTGCTTTGGCAATACGACGAATACTGCGAGTGTGCAATATTATAAAAGGTGTAATTAATATAGAAACTATCAATATAGAACCAATTAACCAAAACAAGAATACTTCGGTACTTGTTGAATAAATACGATACATAGATGTTCCGAAAGTAGCGATTTTCCCGTCTTTTCTTGGAATATCGATATAAACCAAACGTTTATTTCTATCTATATAAACACTTGCCCTTTGGTTTAATCTGTATTGTAATTCTTTACCTAAACGCCCTGCTTCCAATGAATGATTATCATTTTCTTTTGGTCTTTTTAAAGAATTATGAATTGAAACATTTATACCAATGTCTTTTGCCAACATTTGCACAGATTTTTCATCGCCATTATCCATAAAATGAACCATTGTAGCGACTTCACCTGCCAAAGTGCGTGCCAATGTAGCATGAACGCGCGACCAGTGATTTCCAAAAAACACATTTGCAACAATAAATAATGCAATTATCAAAGGTATCAGCACCATCAAAATGGTTCTTGCTAAGAAACTTCTAGGTATTAATCTCATTTTTTTACCGCTTTGTTGTTATTAATTTATAACCTGTTCCACGAATAGTTATAATATCTATGCTAGATAATACACCATTTATTTTATTACGCAAGCGTTTTGCGACCATCGGGGTTGCTGAAACAACATTCCCCACAGGATTAACCAAATGTTGTAGTAATTTTTTTTCTTCGTTTGATAAAGACAATAATTTGCCGTTTTTATCGTCTGGTGTGATTACAAAAAATTCATCATCTGCAAATAATAATCCATCTGGTAATTTATTATTGTCTGATATAGTATTATGATTAACGATTATATTATTCAAACGTAATACCAATTCTTTTAATTGAAATGGTTTAGACATATAATCATTCGCACCACTTTCAAGCCCATCAATAGTATTTTCTGAACCTGATAAAGCCGTCAACATAATCACAGGTGTATTATTTCCATTTTTACGAATGTTTTTTAAAAAACTTAATCCGTCCATGCCAACCATCATTCTATCAAGAACCATGGCATCAACATTTATACGATTTAGAATTTCTTGGGCTTGTTCTGCAGATTCTGCACGAATTACATCAAAACCCTCTTTGCGTAAACCGACAGCCAGCGTATCACGCAACATTTTATCATCGTCAATAACAAGTATGGTTTTGGTCATCTGCTTTTGCTTTTATATGTTTATACAACCGCAGTATTCGACCACGGATTGTGTTATTTTCCCAATGCTTCAACAGCATATTCGCCAGGTTGAATATTTCTTGCAGGGCTATCTAAATTATCCCATCCTTTGTATGTTTTTGCACGGAATTTAGAACCATTTGTTGTAAATTCTGTTTTAAACACAATATATCCAGAACCACTTCCCATTGTTGGACCCTGCATACCCAAAGAATAATAACCACCGATTAAGCCATAATCTAAATCGATATAGTCAATATTCAATAACAAAGACACATTTGAAACGCCATCACTTGTCAAATTGCATGAAAATTCACGATTTGATAATGTTGCTTGGGCGTTGTTAGGAACTGCGATATCCATAATTGTTGGTTCACAATTACGTTGAATACCATTTACCATAAATTCATAAGTCATTGTTACGGTTGCACGTGATAAACCCGTAGATAAATTCACTTGGGATATAGTTGCCTTTGGAATTTTTACCAAAGCATTTGCTATGCCAGAACGTACAGGAAATGTAATTCCAGATTGCAAGCAACTGCGTGAAAATGGGTCTGCTTCACATATATACAAACGTGAATGAGCGTTTGTTAAGAACATATTTGATAAACTATTAAATAAAAATGTTCTTGTGATACGATTATTCAATCTTGTGCAATTAAAATCACGACAAACAATAGTTGGACGTTCTGTAAATTGAACTCCAGGGTGCATTTCTGCTTCTTCTTCGCGAACTTCGTAAATCATTTCGTCATAATCGATGTCGTCATCTTCTTCCATAAATTCTGATTCAGGAATAAAGTTAGGATCATCTGGATATGCATAATATGATTGCACCGGTGTTTCATTATACAAAGTTTGAAATTCTTCTTCGTATGTATAATCAGTGTATTCTTCTGCGGATACATTTGATACACAAAAAGCCAATATTCCAGCCAAAAATATAAATTTTTTCATGGTTTCCAACCTTTCTCTCGTGATATATATTTTATATATCTGTATAGATAATAGAATATTTTTATATTATCTGTCAAAGCAAAAAAATATTTTTATTGAAAAAAGTAATCATTTTGTTCTATAAATATGTCAGGAAAGAAAAAATAAGGTGAAAAAATGATAGATATTATGATAAATAGCAAGGCAGGAAAATTACATGCCGTGTACCACAAAGCCGAATTGGTTGGTGCTCCATTGGCAGTGGTTTTATCTGGAAATCCTCGTCATAAATGCCACATGAACGACCGCGTATCTTATGCGATGTTTCGTGCTTTTATGGATATTGGTTTTTCTGTTGTTCGTTTTGATTATCGTGGTGTTGGCGATTCAGAAGGTGCGATGGGGACTATATCTGATAATATGCTTGATATAGAAATGGTTATGAATTGGATACAAAATCAAAATGAAGAAAGTGATTCAATTTGGTTGGCTGGAAATGGTATGGGTGCTTGGTATTTATTACAAATGTTAATGCGTCGCCCAGAAGTTTCAGGGTTCGTAATGGTATCACCTGACCCTTCTATGACTGATTTTACTTTCTTGTCCCCAAGACCAAATCGTGGCTTGTTAATCCAAGGACAAAATGAAAGCGAAGAATCAATTGCTTTTGGAACACATTTAATTCAGGTTATTAAAAAGCAAGCGAAAATAGATATGGAAACAATCCGTATTAAAAATGCGGATGCAAATTATTCTCAATCAGCAGATTTAAGACAAATGTATAACGATTTAAAGGCATACGTTGGTCGTGAAAATCTTGGCGATAACAAGTTGTTGTAATATGATGAAAGAAAACGAACGCTTTATGGACCCGAATATTCCTGATGAAATGGCGGCATCTATCCGACCAAAAACATTGGGTGATTTTATAGGTCATGATTCTTTAAAACAGAATTTATCTGTATTTATATCTGCCGCCCGTAATCGTGGAGAAGCAATGGATCACGTGTTATTATATGGGCCTCCTGGACTTGGTAAAACGACATTGGCACATATTGTTGCAAATGAATTAGGAACTAATTTTCGTGCGACATCGGCGCCTATGTTAACAAAACAAGGTGATTTGGCTGCTATTTTAACGGCTCTTGAACCTATGGATGTTTTATTCATAGATGAAATTCACAGATTGCCTACTGCTATCGAAGAAGTTTTATATTCTGCGATGGAAGATTATAAATTAGATATTATGTTGGGCGAAGGCCCTACTGCTAAAAGTGTTCGCATAGATTTGCCACCTTTTACATTGGTTGGTGCAACAACAAGAACTGGGTTATTATCTAATCCTTTGCGTGATAGATTTGGTATAGATTTAAGATTAACTTTTTACCCTGCTTCTGATTTGGCAAAAATTATTATCAGAAGTGCATCTATACTTGGAACACAAATAGATGAAGCAAGTGCTAATGTATTAGCAAAATCTTCACGTGGAACACCGCGTATTGCAAATAGATTATTAAAACGTGCGCGTGATTTTGCATCAGCATCAGGTAAAACATCAATAGATATTGATACAATTCAAACAACTTTGCATCAATTACACATAGATGAAATGGGGCTTGATGAAATAGACCGCGAATATATAAACGCGATAATAAAAAATTATGCAGGTGGACCTGTGGGTATTGATAATTTATCTGCAATTTTATCTGAACCATCTGACACAATTGAAGATGTTATAGAACCTTATTTAATGCAACTTGGGTTCGTTCAAAGAACACCTCGTGGACGAGTTATAACTGATTTAGGTTATAAACATGTTGGGCTTGAAAAATAACTTTAATTTTATTGGATAATAGTATGAAAAAACAACATATTTTTAATTTTGCTGTTGCGTATGCTGATACCGATGCAAGTGGTATTATGTACCATGCACGTTATATAGAAATTGCAGAACGCGCACGTTCAAATTGGTCAAAAGATATGGTTATTCCAAAAGGCGATATTGGTTTCGTTGTTCGTGCTTTAAATATAAAATATATGTCGCCTCTTTTGCTTAATGATGAATTCAAAGTTGAAACAAAAACTATTAAAATTGGTGCAGCATCTCTTGAAGTCGAACAAAAATTCGTGAAAGATGATAAAATTTGTGCTATAATGAATATAACGATTGCGTATATCGGTGAAGGTATGCGTCCAAAAGCAATGCCTGAAAGCATTGTAAAAATGTTAGATTAAAACAAAAAAGGAAGGGAGAGATGGAAAATAATTTTTCATTATTGTCTTTGTTTAGTGGTCGTGATTTAATGACATTGTTTGTGTCTTTATTACTTGTGTTTGCAAGTATATTGTCATGGATGATTATTATTGAAAAAATAAGATTATGGCGTTTTCAAAAACGTAATCCAGTATCTGTAAAGAAAGAAGATAATTTAGAAACAATTGTTGATAAATTAATACGTCCTTTTGATAAAAATTTATGGTTTTTATCAATGGTTTCTTATGTAGCGCCTTTTATCGGGTTATTCGGAACGGTTTGGGGCGTTATGGATTCTTTTGCTTCTATTGGTGTTAATCAATCAGTCAGTATTGGTGTAATTGCACCTGGATTGGCTGTTGCTTTGGGAACAACTGCTTTGGGTTTGATAGTGGCTGTACCTGCTGCGATTGCTTATAATGTATTTGCAAAAAAATCAGACGATTTATATGACAAATTAGATGAATCAGTAAAAGAATTAAAACATAAATAGGATATTAAAATGTCTCGCAGACGTTCAGGAATTTCAGATGCAAATATGTCTTTGACGCCTATGATAGACGTTATGACTACTTTGTTGGCTGTGTTTATGGTTACAACCCCGTTGATGACAACTGGTATAGATATAGAATTGCCAAGGGCTGGAAAATCGGCTATGACAGGTAATGATCATGCAATACAAATAAGTGTTGATTCAAATGGAAATTATTATTTGTTAGAACAAAAATTACCACGTGATGAAATTGTAAAACGTGCAATTGCTATGCGTGGTGAAAATCCTAATTTGGCAATAACTTTAAGTGGCGATACGCATGCTGATTATGGTGCAGTTATGTCTATGATGGGAAAATTAAAAGATGTTGGTTTCCAACGTGTTGGTTTACGTACACAAATAGATAATAAATAATGAAAGCAAAAACGCAATTTGATAGTGAAAATTTTTTGATGTCTGTATTCGGACATCTGGTTCTTGTTGCGATTATAATGTTTTCAGTTTCTGTTGTAATTGAACGTGCAAAATTAGTGACTCCAAATCGAATTGAAATCATAGAAATTGATTTAAAAAATGTAAAAATTTCTGGTGAAGAAACAAAACTTTATAACACAAAAAACGAAGACGAAAAAGATACACAAAAAGTGGAAGAAAAAGAACCTAAAAAGTCAGAAAATACAAAAAATACAGAAATTGAAAAAATTACTATAAATCAACCTACTATGATAGAAAATGAAAGTAAAGATTCAATAAAAAACGAAGAAAAAAAAGATACAAAAAAACCGGTTGAAAATAAACCATTACCACGTAAAAAAACAACTATAAAAGTTAAACGTGAAGTGTTGTCTTTGGATAGAACAATGACCATATCAGTAATTGATGCTTTGCG
>JAFZIM010000028.1 GCA_017554365.1 Alphaproteobacteria bacterium
ATGATATTACCTGGGATTACGTGGGAACCACCACTTTTCTTAACCCCTAATCTGCGTCCGGCTGAATCGCGTCCGTTTGTTGATGCTGAACCAGCTTTCTTATGTGCCATAATTAAACTCCTTCGTTTTTATGGGTCTGTCTTAGGCCTTGATTGATTTAATTTTCAACACGCTGATGTACTGACGATGACCGGCAGTTCTACGATAGTTTTGACGACGTTTTTTCTTAAACACCAAAACTTTGTCATCACGTGTTTGTTCTACTACTTCGGCAACAACTTTGGCACCTTCAACAAAAGGAGTTCCAACTTTGTCCCCAACCATTAAAACCTGGTCAAATTCGACCGCACCAGTAGCGTCAAGTTTTTCAACTTTTACAATGTCGCCTTCTTGAACGCGATATTGTTTTCCACCAGTTTGAAAGATTGCAAATGTAGCCATTATTTCTTTCTCTTTTGTTATATTGTTATTGTTAAATAATTTCGATTTGTCGAAATATTTATGCAAATTATACATATAAAATATCAAAAGTCAAACATTTTGCATAAAAAATTATGCAGATTTGTATTTTAACAATATAATTATCTGTTATTTTTATTTTAACATTAAAAAACCGCCAATTCGGCGGTCAGAAATTTAATATATAACTACTTATCCTTTACCCAATAATCCAGAAAGTGCTTTTAAGCCATTCTTACTATTTTCTTTGTCTTCTTTATCTGCACTAACCGCCCAATTCAAAGTGACAGCACATGATTTTATATCATCTTTGGTTTTACATACCTTATTACTTCTGTCTATCTTGCCACAATTAGATGTGGCGTCAGTAAGATTAAGTTTTGACAACCCAGCATCACCAAGTATATAACTCGCATTATTCAATGTTTCGACCAATTGTTTGCAAGCATTTTTAGTTTTGTATTCTTGAACAATAAGTTGTGCATTATGTTGCAAACAACTATATGCCAAACTTGGGTCAGATACGATAGAACAATTTTGTGCATTTGGTAAATAAATGCCATTTTGCTTATCAGCCGAACTTGAACCACCAGCCAAACCACCAGACGAAGAAGACGATGAATAACCACCATCTGTAGCACCTGCGGCTTCTAATTTAGACGTCAAAACGGCCTTTTCCAATTGAATCTTTAATCTGCGTAATGTGGCAGATAAATATTCATATTGTTTATACATCTGTTGTGCCAAAATAGTCGTTTTTAATGCGATTACTTCTTTGATATCTGCCTGTTGTGATGTATCAGATGGATTTGTCCCCAAACCAGCATTATACGCATGTGTATCACACAATGCCAATATAGGATTTATATATGCACAATCTTCATCATCAGTCCCAGCATTGCTATTTTTAGTCCATGTTTGACTTGTTCCACCTGTACCAAAATCACCACATAAACCGCCTGCTTTTGTTATACTTTTACTTAACATCATAGATTGTAATACTTCTTTCTTGTTATCAGCCCTACAATATTTCATCATATCATTTTTGGCGTCATCTCCAGTTTTACCATAAGGTTTCACACTTGGTTCTGTTTGGGACAACCATCTGTCTAATTGGTCTATGTCAACAACACCAGCCGATTTAGAATTATTTTTCTTTCTTTTAAATATACGTGCATTACCCAATGCAGCAGAAGCACATGCAACAACCGTTTGGTTTTCCGTAGATGTCACTTCTGTATTTACCCAACCTTCGTAAATATCATCTTGGCTTGTTAAAACTTTCAACATAGTGCAAGGACGACAATTTTGCGACAAACAAGCCTTAGTACATTCAGGATCAAGCATCGTGACTTTTGCACCATCTTTTTCAATAGTAATTTCTTTACATCTTGTTTCTTGACACTTCTTTAATGCCTCATTTGATGGACAAGATTGAGGTGCACTTCTTTTACCACTATTATCTTCTTCTGCATATACAACTGTTCCTGGTGGACACATAAATTGTCCCCAAGAATTACAAGAATCGTCCAACATCATATAAATATCAGACAAATCAATTCCACCAACCGTTTGTGCGACCATCAAAGCATCATAAATTTTATCAACCACCACATCATAAGGTTCAATAAAATTCAAAGCCCTTTCACGGAATTTTTTAATACGTTTTGGGCCTGCACAATTATTACCACGTGCATCACATGAAGCGTATGTAAAAGCATCATTCATCGCTTTTTTAACAGCGGTTAATGAAACTTCTGCGTTTTCAATTTCGGTCATAATTTGACCGCTGATTTTTTCACGTTCCAAAACATCTTTGGACACACCACGTGCAATTGCATCTTCTTGGTAAGCAGAAAGGCCTGATTCTTGTTGTTGTGCGGCAGCAGTTGCAGCAGCAGTTATATTTTCAATAGCAACGGCATTTTGTTGCTGTTGTGCTGCCAATGCTTCCTGTAATTGTTGTTGAGTTTGCGCATTTTGCTGTGCCATTTGCTGTTGCATTTGGGCCATTTGTGCCTGCATTTGACTTTGCATTTCAGCCATCTGCTGTTGTTGCGCCATTTGTTGTTGCTGGGCCATTTGGGCCTGTTGTGCCATTTGTTCGTTTGCCTTGGCAGTAGAACTTGCAACCAACTGAGCAGCCATATAAGAAACCAAATCATTTCCATATTGTTTGCATGTTTCATTTGCCTGAACACAACCCGCAACGATAGCAGATGCAACATTCATATCACCGCACCCACCATTTGAACATTTAGGTTGTGCACATCTTAACACCACAGCATTACAATTTCCAAAATCAACTTTGGCCCCGGAACCGCCGTCATTTCGGCCATTTGATAAATTTGCCCATTGATTATTTCCGGCATTACTTGCATGAAAAGCAGTTAAATTAGAACCTGCTGTTGTTGCAACAGGACTATCTGCAAACGCATTACAAAGCGGTGCAGTACATAAAAACATAGCAAAAATACGCGATAATGTTTTCATACTCTCTCGTATGTTTAATTTTATCACAAATTTTAACAAGTGTAAAGTCAAGATATATTGAATTTATAAAAATATTAAATAAAAAACAACCGCCATTTCGGCGGTTATTTTTCTTATATTTTAATCTTCGTCATCTGGACCAACATAGTTTTTGTTCCATTCTCTTAAGCACCAACCACCTGCTTCTGTATTACCATCGGTATTATTTATGCAGTTCAAAGATTGACGCAAACAAGATTCACGAACACTTGCAGAATTTATATCTGTAAGATTTGCTGTGCCGTCCCATCTTGTATTTGTATTACCAAAGAATTTGTCAGTTGTTGTTCTGATATCATTTTCTGCAGCACCTGTACCATACAAGATTTCACTGATTGTCACAATATTACGGCAATCGTTTTCTTTGTAGTTATTAGAGAAAGTACATTTTGCCTTGTCTGCATCGTCTATTACAGCAACCAATTGTGATTGAACAGGTGAACAAATCATTGTTTCATAACAATGTGGAACCTGAGATACCTGGGCACAATATGCTTTTATACGTGCAGTAGTCCAATTTTCTTCGTCTTTATAGTTTTCATAACAATCCCAAATTTCACTTATACATGTATTGAAATTATCAATTGCAACACGTGCTTCTGCAAAGATTCTATCTTCTTCTTCTTGTTTGAATTCAAGACGTTTTTGTTGTAATGCTTGTTCTGCAGCAACTTTCTGATAATTTATTTTTTGTGCTGTATTCTTTAATGCTGTGCCGTATGCATCACACGCAGCATTTGCATCTAACAAATATTTCTGCATAATCGAACGTCTTGCATCTGCAACAGGCCCACGCAATGAAGCATAAGGGTCATTTGAAGATGTTGTAGAAGATCTTGTTCCAGTAGATGTTGTTGTGGTTGTTGTATAACCAAAACATGCTGCAGATGAAGATATTGTACTTGTACCTGTACCACGTTCATTTAATTCAACATCACCTGTATCAGAATTTACGTTGATATAACTGTTATAGTTAAATGGACAATTTGATGTTGCACTGTTTGCACATTTTGAATGTGTATTACCGTCAGAATCTGTGATTGTTCCTGGGTTTCCACATGCTTCATAAATCCCATTAAAGCAAGCGTCTAATACACGACCACAAACGTTATTGTGTGCATATTCAAATAATTTGTATCCCCATTTTTTAGCCAAAGCATCTAAACTGGCTGTTTCAGATTTGTCAGTTGTGATAGATACACTTGTATTTATAATATTAGAAACGTTTGTGAAAACGCTTGATAAATTTTCTAC
>JAFZIM010000029.1 GCA_017554365.1 Alphaproteobacteria bacterium
TGTCGACAATAAACCAACCATAGCATTAAAACCTGTCGTAATATCTGGGAACATGGCAAATCTGCCATCTGAACCGATAGCGCCATTATTACGTGCAAAATTCCCATCTTCTATATTACCTGGGTTATTATTACGCCATGCCCTGCTGCCACCGCTCGCTTCGTAAATATTTCCATCGTTTCCAACATACATTCTATTAGTGCCGATTCCTGGAAATGCCGATACATAAGTTGGTTCCATTTGTAAATCCTTTTAGTTTTTATGCGTAAAAAAAAAGACAGCACAAATGCCGTCTGATACGCAGGATATTATACCACAAAATCGTTAAAAAATCAACCTGGCAATATAATGATAAATAAAAATATTGGAAATTTGGAAAAAATCAGGTAAAATCTATGCCATGGTACGACAAATTATTAAATCTGGACAGGTTTCTGAAAACCGCAAAGCGCGGTTTGCTTATTCTATTGAAGACACAATAGAAGCCGGCATTTCATTGACTGGTGCGGAAATAAAGTCCATACGCTATGGTTTGGTTACTATTGTAGATGGTTTTGTGCAAAGACGTGGTGACAACCTTTTCTTGGCAGGCGTAGAAATTCAGAAATTACCTACTGCAAATCGTGTTGTTAATTTTGATGAACGGCGTCAGCGTCAATTATTACTGCACCGCAATCAAATCAATCGTATGATTGGAAAATTGCAAGAAAAAGGTGCAACTATTGTTCCATTAAAACTGTATTTCAACAATCGCGGGAAACTGAAAGTCTTGCTGGGCATAGGTTATGGTAAAAACAAAATCGACAAACGCGAAACCATAAAACAACGCGAATGGGAAAGAAGCAAATCACGACTGTTGAAAGCTTAATTTTTCATTTTATCCCAAGAAAAGGGCTTATCCATGGTACAAATAGATACAAACGTGGTCTTCAAAAATTTAAAGAAACACAATGGGGAAGCCGTTGCAAAACTAATTCGTGATAATCAGTTACTGGATATACCAAACATTGAACACATACTGGAATTCGCAGGTAACAACCCTGAAGATATCAAAAAATTAGTCCCTGTACTTAGATCACAATACAAAATAATATCTGCATCAGTATATGACACAGAGCTAGAACCGTTGGAATTACTGAAACGTGCTGGATATGACGCATTTGTCGTTACAAATTTGGAACAACAAAATTCAATAAAAAAATATTTTCGCCCCGACGAAGAATTATGCACTTTTAGGGATAAAAACAGATATAAAAACAACTATATGATTCATGCGGTAAAATTGGGTGCAGATGAAATAAAACCTTCTGAAACCCCAGAACGTCAAGATGAATACGGGACATCTGTTATATCTATTCAGATTCCCAAAACTGGGGGGACAATATCTATAAAAAACCGTTATAATCATACTGTTAACAATCCAGACGCAACATTTAATAACAATCCAGATAATATAATTATTGGCTTGACTAATTCATTACAAAAATTTTTTGGTGTGCAATTTAATGTTTCGCTTGTCGAATTACCTGATAATTATCGATTGGTCGAAGACCAATTGGTAAAATACAATTATGAAATTTATAATATTTATTTTGGACCTAACTATTATTTTACTGGCGACAAAATTACAAAAATAAATACTGGTTATCAGGTAATGATGGATTGTCTGATTTTGGATGAAAAAGAAAAAGAGATAACATCACCAATTCATGACGATACCTATGATGTTTTTTGCAAAGCCTTTAATGGAAAAGCCATAACCAGAACAACAGAAAAAAATGAAATAATTGTTACCACAAATGACGGCAATCGGGCAGTGATTAAGGACGGGATAATTATTGAACTGGGATTACCCCACATCAAAGAAATAGGAGATGGATTTCTGGACTCAAACGAACAATTGACATCGTTGAATTTACCCAATGTTGAAACAATCGGTCTTGATTTTTTAAGCTATAATGAGCAATTAACTTCGTTGAAATTACCAAAGGTTGAATCAATCGGTGATTATTTTTTGGAAAGAAACAAGCAATTAAAATCGTTGAATTTGCCCAATGTTAAAACAATCGGTCATGATTTTTTACGCGAAAACACGCGATTAATTTCGTTGAATTTACCAAAGGTAAAAGAGATAGATTATAATTTTTTAAGCGAAAACACGCGATTAATTTCATTGAATTTACCCAATGTTGAAATAATAGGCTATAATTTTTTAAGCTACAACAAGCAATTAAATTCTATAAATTTACCAAAGGTTAAAGAAATAGGAAGTTGTTTTTTACGTGGAAACACACAATTAACATCGTTGAATTTACCCAATGTAAAAAAGATAAGCTATGATTTTTTAAGCAAAAATGAGCAATTGACATCGTTGAGTTTACCAAAAGTTAAAATAATATGGACCACTACACCCGACCAAATACCTATTCTTGATCGATTTTTGGAATGCAACAATTCTTTGACGACTGTTAATTTACCTGAAAAATATAAAGATTTAGCAAAAACATTACTTACCAGAAACTCAAAAATAAAAAAGATTAAAAACGCAATCAAACAGGTTACAAAAAGATTACAAAAACTAACCAATAAACAAATCACCGAAATAAAGGAACGATAATAAAACACCCCGCGATTGCGGGGCTTTTTATTTTTCTGTTTTTATTATTCTGCGACTGGCGCTTCTGGTGCTGGTGGCACTGGCATACCTTTGTGTTTGCCCCAACCCTTACGATGAGCACGCATGTCTTTGCGCATTTCTTTTTTCACAGCCTTAAATTCTTCAACAGAAATGCATTCGTTGCCATCAACATCTGCGGTTGCCAATTTTTCCTGCATCTTTGGACATTTAACAGATTCCATATCCAAACAACCATTTACAAAAACTGGGTGCATCTTTGACATATGTTTCATACCATGTCCGCCACAGCAAACCAATTTTCCGCAAACCATACCCAAAGCAAAAATAATTGCCCAAACAATTACATGCTTTACCCAATGGGCAGACCCGTGACAATGGCAGTGTTCACCACATTCGCATTTGTGTTCCATAACTGGTGCTGGTTTCACAGCCACCTTTCTAACCGTTGTTTTTTTAACTGATTTCTTTGTTGTTTTTTTTGTTGGCATAGCGTCCTTCCTTTTGTTCTATTGTACGAACAAATTCTAGCAATTAAAAAAAATTATTTCCAGTGGAAATTTTTCCAAAAAAACACCCGCAAATTTGCGAGTGTTTTTAACCTTTCTAAACAAACCATTAGTTCAAAGCATCTTTCAAAGATTTGCCTGGACGGAATTTTGGTTGTGTAGAAGCAGCAATTTTAATTGGTGCACCTGTTTGTGGGTTACGACCTGTTGTTGCTTTACGTTTTGCAGTTGTAAATGTACCAAAGCCAACCAAGCGAACTTCGCCTTTTTTCTTTAATACTTTTGTTACTGTGTTGATAAACGCATCCAAACAACCAGCTGCAGTTGCTTTTGTAACTTCAACTTCGTTTGCAATTGCTTCAATCAATTCTTGTTTGTTCATATGTATCTCCTTTCATATAGAGTTTTTTAAGGTTGTCCGGCAGTTTTCAAAGGCAATGCCCTTGGAACAATACCTTTGTAAATATTGATTTCCAAAGACATTGCCTCCACTGCTTATACGAATCGTAGAGAAAACTGCGATTTAAGTCAAGACAAATCTTTCGAAGGCGCGAAAAACTTATAACTTGACAAAAAACTTATTTTTCAGTAAATGTGACTGCATTTGGTCTAACTGCTCTGGCGCCATCAGATGTGTTCTCGCACAAGACCCAATTTGCGCCGTGTCCGCGCACTTCTACCTGTCTGAAATAATCAGGTGTTTTAAACAAAACAAAAACCACAACCGCCATCCAAAAAATAGCCTTGGTCAATTCCCATGGATTTTTATAAGCATCTGCGCTGAATTTATCTTTTAATAAATTTTGATAAAGCGCCCATCCCCAACTGAACATCAAAACCAATACCATAAAAGCAAAGAAA
>JAFZIM010000030.1 GCA_017554365.1 Alphaproteobacteria bacterium
GCCAAACGGCATTGGTCGTTCATTTATTTAGTTGAAAAAACACCACAACAAATCGCAAGCGATTTGTTTATCTTAGCAAAACTCTCTCTCTCTCTCTCTACAGAATCGGGCTTTTTGCGTCATTTTGGTATTTTTTCCTTTCTTCTCTTCTTTCCCATTGTACCAAAATTTGAAATTTTTGAAAAGCAAAAACTATAATTACATAAATACAGCGGTGATTTGTTCTTGCATCTGGAATGTCCCAAGGACTATCCAACCAATCATTATAGATACAAGTATTATACCAATGCTATTTAACACACTGGAAAGCGATTCCATTTTATGAACCGATTCTTCCATATAATCGTTTGCTATGGCGTCTATGTTTTTATCAAAATCATTCATATCAGCATAAACAACCAAATCCCCAATAATTTCTGTATTTGGAAAATCTTTATCTGTCAAAGCCAGCGCATTACCCAAATTTTCACCATTTGCTATGTAATGTAATGTTTCTTCTAATATATTTGATAAATAACGATTTGAATTATCTGCCAATAAACGCATTGCTTCTGGGACACTTAAACCCGCTGATACCATCGCAGACAAAGACATAAGCCAACTTACTGATAATTGTAATTTATAAATATTCCATGGTGGTAATTTATCAAATAAAGTTCTTAATTTTCCAGTCCATATCGGCAAAGATAACCAAATTAAAACTATTGTTCCAACTATGCCTGAACCAATTATGTACCAATATTTATTTGCGAAATTAGATACACTTATCAAAGATGCAGCCATACCATGCCAAACAACTTCACTGCCGGCGGCTTCTGCCAATGGTGGAACAAGATATATTCCAACCATAATTATAATCGCAAATGTTAATAAAAATAAAAATAACGGATATCCAATTGCAGACCACATCGCCCTTTTTATTCTTTTTATACCACTAACAACATGCGAAACATTTTCCAATGACACCAATAAACTTGATACATTACCAGACATCAAAAGCAATGTTTCTTCGTTTGGAACCCAACCACGTGTTGCTTCACTAAAACTCATTCCGCGTTCAAGATTTTGCTGAATTTCACGCATAGCAATCGCAAAAGGTTCATTCGGTTTACGACCATCTTTGGATTCTATCATTTCAATTCGATTCAACGCGTCCATCAATGTAAAATTATTACGCAAAAGTGATGCAATTTTTCTTGAAATTGCCATACGTTTTTCTGTGTCAGTTTTAAAAATGAATTTTGCATAAAGCAAATCTAATTTATTCATATTTTAATATACCCATGGTCTATCAAGTAAACCAACCCTGTCTTCCAATTCATCTACACCAATAATACCACGCAACATCAATTCTATCGCGGCTTCTTTTAATGTTCTTCCGTTCATTTTTTCAAGCCAATATTTCAAAGCGTTTTCTGTTTCACCAGCCAATGCAAGATTCAAAAATTCACTATTTGTAATAATGATTTCCCCTGCTTTGATTCGGCCAATTGTTCCACTGCCTTTGCAATATTCGCAACCAACACCACGAACATAAGTTTGTTGTAATCCAATATCACCCAATGCTTCCTTGACACGATGATATGCAGGGTGATTTGTTTTATTTAATAATTGTTCGCGACAATACGGACAAAGTTTTTTAAATAAACGCATGGATACCAAACCACGCAACATTGTTTCATCTTTTAATTTAAAAGATTCAACCCCCATATCTAACAATCGGGTCAAAGCACCCATCGCAGAATTAGCATGCAATGTCGTCCAAACATTATGTCCTGATAATGCACCCTTGACCGTTAATTGTGCAGCGGAAAGTGTTCTTATTTCCCCAACCATCAATGTATCAGGGTCGCTTCGTAATGCAGCAGCCAATGCTTCTGTGAATTTTTCTTCGCGTTGTTCTTCATTACTTGCATTAACCACAGGCATCTGATGTGCGCCAAATATTTTTTGTTCTGCCGGATCTTCAACGGTTATCAAATTTATTTCATATCTTTTTTCTTTCAACATCAACGCCATATTGCGAACCAATGTAGTTGATTTACCAGAAGATGTAGGCCCAGCAACCACAACCAAACCTGTTGGTGCAGCACGTAATCTTAACAATAATTTTTGTTCGTATTCGTTGAATTCTTGTTCTGTTTTTATACCTTCACTTGGGTTATCATAAAGCAATCTCATAACCACATATTGCGAACCAAAAGCAATTGGATTAAATTGCATACGAATACCCAACACAGATGATGGTAAATATAAATCTTTCGTTCCACGCAAAGGTGTTCTTCCGTCTTTTTGTGCTGTCTGATATTCGTTTTGTGCATAACTTGAATTAGATATATCAGCAGATGCAAAAGCAGCACGAACAAATGATTCACCCCATTGTGAATTATATTCCAACACAGGTTGCATACTGCCGTCTATACGAAAATAAATTGTTGTTTGGTCTGCAACTTCTATGTGAATATCAGAAACCTTTTGTGCGGCAGCACGCGCGATTATATCAACAAAATCTTTCTGCATTTGGTTGTCATAATCTATACGTGAATGAATACCGCCACCCAATTTTTCTGAATTAGTTTTATATATCGCTGATATCAAACCCAAATCAGAATAAAAGGTATTTTCATCAATTTATTTTTCTGACGCAATAAATCAATAAAAGCAATCACACGACCATCATATCTATGTGTTCTTGAAATAATAATTTCGCCACCTGAAAAATATGCAATTAAACCCTGGGTATCTTTTGGCAAAGATAATTCACCAATACTGGCTGTTAATAAACGATTATTTTTCGCAAATAAATAATCAAGAATATCTTTATTATTCGCGTTTTCTAACCCAGCAGGTATTGACGGCTGATTTGCAATTTCGTTCAAGATTTTATCATTATTTTTTGGCATATTATTTTCCAATATTTAAATTTTCTGAAACACCATCTTTTTCAAAAATAATTCCGTCATTCAAAGAAATAGATTTTACAACATAACCATCTAATTCTTTACCAACTGCAATGCGTTTATTTTGACCCGTGGAAACTTCTTCTATTGTTGCCTGTAATTGATTACCAACACCAATAACATTTAATAATCTGTATTTTGTACTTACAGAACCTGCTTCTTGCTTTGGTCTTGGTTGTTCTACATATTCTTCTGGTTGTTCCATTTTGCGTCTTAATTGTTCTGTTTGTGCTTCAAGTTGTGCCTTGGCTGCTTCTAATTCTTGCTGTTGTTGTTCTGCACGACCTGAAATAGTTTCCAATTCCATTTGGATTTTCATTTTTTCAGCATTTAATCTTTCCAATTCCAAATCTAATTGTGCGCGTTCTTTTTCAAGTTGCATTACAACTTTTTCTTGTTCCAAACTTGTAATTTGGTCAAACAAAGAACCTTCTGCATTATAATTATTTAATGCTTCAGCGGCGACCTGGTCTTCAATTTCGATTTCTTCTACAACCTCTTCTGCAAAAGACATCTGTGTAATTCCAATTACAAACATAAAACCAGTCATCAACATAAATATTTTCTTTATCATCTTTTTCACCTTTTATTTTGTGTATACCATTACTTCGTAATTCCAAGTCCTTGTGTTTGAATTCCAATTTACAGAATTCATATAAACACCATCAAAATCTTTGAATACCTGCATAAATTCAGCCGGTTTTAATTTAGAAGCAGCAGATACTTCAATAACATTAACATCTTCTGTTTCTTCGCCATTTGTAATCGTGCTTTTGGTCCCGCTTATGTTAATCGCAGTATTTATTTTTTGAAAATTAGTCGTTATATCACGCATGACTGTTGTTTGGTCCCTTTCGTCCAACGAAGACATAGTATCCAAATACGGCAACATTACACGAACTATGATTTCATTTTCGTTCATCTGTTGTACTATACCGCCAGGCATCAATTCAGAACCAATACCATAAAAATCATTTAATGTTCCAAAATCGCGTTTAAATGTTGCAGAAACATATTTATCATCACATTTAGCATGTGTCTGATTCCAACCTGTAATAGGTTGCATAACAAAAGCAATCCCTTTATAACACAATCTTGCGCGTTCTGACATATCAGGCAAATGTTCATAAGGACGATACAAAGGTTCAATTTCTTTCTTAACAATATGGAATTGTTCGTCTAATTCCTGATTTTTTAATTCTATTTGTCTTTTGTATTCTTCTGCAATTTCGGGGTCTAATCTTTCCTGCTTTTTTGGAATGACACTTTCACCCAATGGCGATTTCAAAAAATAAACAACTGCAAAAACAAAGACCAAAATAAAAAACAAAGATGGTAAAACAGATTTTACAAAACTGATATTACGCAATCTTGCAGTATTATTTGAAATAATTAAATCTGATAAAAATTTTTCCTGAGATTTAGGCATTCCCCAAGAAGCCGGTGCAAACAAAGCAGACCAATCAGGAATACTTGATAATTCAGAATATAATTTTCTGGCATTTGATTCTTGTTCTATGACAATATCACGAATGATAATTCCATTACGCACAGCCAACAAATAATAATGGTTGTTATCTGTTTTGAATACACCCAAGAAAGATGAAAAATCTGACAAAGATTCCATGATTTCTACAGCCGCACTTGGCATACCAAATCTTGCACCCTCACGGCCATTGGTTAAACCAATCATAGATTTATAATCTGTATATAAAGTATATCTTTTATTACCAGGTTTTGATAATTGTCTTGCATAATTATAAGGCGTATTTCCAACACCTACGGGTTGCCAAAAAAGACCCGTAGCAAACTTTCTATGATTAACATTTATGGTTTGTTTTATCATTCTCTCTCTATTTACAGAATATTATAACACAAAACACAAAATA
>JAFZIM010000031.1 GCA_017554365.1 Alphaproteobacteria bacterium
CCTGGCCCTGGGGGTTGGGGTTTTATTGCTACTGATGGGAAAAATGTCGCAGAACGTTGTGGCGGTGAAAAAGATACCACAAACAATAAAATGGAATTGACCGCGGTTATCAAAGCCCTGACTGCCGCGAAAAAACACAGCGAAGTTGAAATTCATACAGACAGCCAATATGTAAAAAATGGTATGTAATCTTGGATTAAAAATTGGAAGAAAAATAATTGGCGCACAGCGGATAAGAAACCTGTTAAAAACAAAGAATTATGGCAACAATTAGACGAATTATCATCTGAAATAAAAATTCATTGGGTTTGGGTCAAAGGTCATGCGGGCGAAGAATTTAACGAACGCGTTGATGATTTGGCACGAACTGCCGCTGAATCTTACAAATAAAAAAACGCCAATTTTGGCGTTTTTTTATTGTTTTATTCTTGTATTTGCAACCAAAGTCCCAACATCATTTGGTGTAAATGTTCCACGCAAACGAATCGGTATATTATTTTGTTTTGCGGTCATAATACTGCGCGGATGTAAAACTTTCGCCCCAGATTGTGCCATTTTCAACATATCATCATAGTTAATAAAATCTAATTTTTTTGCATCTTTATTAACATTTGGGTCGGAATCATAAATTCCATCTACATCAGTATAAATATCACAAAAATCTGCTTTGGCTTCACTTGCTATTGCGACAGCGGTTGTATCTGAACCTTCACGTCCAAGGGTTGTTATATCTCTAAAATCTGACACACCCTGAAACCCAGCAATAATAGGTATTGGTCCATGAGATATCATATATTGCAAAGGTCCAGAAATTCTTTTTATTTCTGCATCGCCATATTCTGAATTAGTTATAATTCCCAATTGCCATGCGTTAAAACTTTCTGCTTTCACCCCTATTGCATTCAAAGCCAAAGCCAGCAATGCGATTGATGTATTTTCACCAGTTGATAACAAAGCATCCAATTCACGTAAATTTGGTTTGTCAGTAATTTGATGAGCCAATGCTGTTAAAGCATTAGTTGTTTTTCCCATCGCAGAAACAACAACCGCTATATCATTTTGTTTTGCTTTTTCAGCTGCGATAATCTTTGCAACATATTTGATTTTTTTAATATCTGCAACTGATGTTCCACCAAATTTCATTACAATTTTCATCTATAAACCTATTTTTTCAATTGTATTATATCGTACATTCTTAATGATTTTAATTTTTCGTTTTGATCACGAATTTGTTTCAAAGCATCAACAGATGTTAAATGTGCAGCAATAGAAATTTTTTTACCTTTTGCTTTCAATGCATTGTTAATATCACCCAATGTATTTCCAGTTGCCAATATATCATCTATGTATATAAATTGATTATATTGTTCTAACAAATCGCTATCCACTTCCATATCATAACTATCATATTCATTTGTGATATGAAATTTATAAGGTTTATTAGGTATTTTACCTGCTTTACGAACCAAAACCAAAGGCAAATTTAATTTATAAGCCACAGGCGCACCAAATAAAAATCCGCGTGATTCAGTTGTTAAGATTGCTTCTTTGCCACGTGCAAAATTATTAAGTTCTGATTTAGTATAATTACCACGACGAGCAATATTAATTACTCTGCAAAACATATCTATAACATGTTGATATTCAGATGGATTTGCCAATAATCCATTTATATCTATAAAATTAACCCCTTTGACAGGATAATCTTTGACAAAATTTATACCATAGTTCTGTTTCATTTTAGTGCACCCTTTGTATTAATTTGTTATATTCTCTTTTATTCATTCTTATAACCTGAATATGTTTAATTGGTGTTTCTTCAGGTTTTATTTCTTCTTCTACACGAACTTCTTCTTTAAAAAACAAACGTTCGCCACACACAGGACATTCGGACCAACCATGTTTCACAGCAGACCAACAACAATTGTTCCATTTATCCATATCAATTACTTTTCCCATATAAAAAACCTTTTGTTTAACAATTGCCTTTGAATCCCGTTGCAACGATAAACATTTCTACTGAATCTTTACGTGAAGACGGGGGTTTTATATGATGCACATGTTCAAAATGTGCGTTTATTTGCTTGATTAAATCATTTGTTGTGCCACCTGTGAAAGATTTAGCAACAAATGTCCCCCCTACTTTTAATGCTTTTAATGCAAAATCAAGCGCATATTCTAATAATACCATTTGACGCAAATGGTCTGTCTTTTTATGTCCCACCGTATTAGGTGCCATATCAGACATAACGACATCAGCCGTTCCATGTCCCATTTCATCATGTGGTAAATTCAATTTTTCTTCAAGCCAGCGCAGTGCTTCATCACTGGTAAAATCACCCTGATATGTTTCAACACCCGCTATGGCTTTGATTTCCAATAAATCCATCGCAAATATTTTGGATTTAGGAAATTCGCGTGCAACATATTGCGACCAAGAACCAGGCGCAGCACCCAAATCAACAACGACCTGATTATTTTTCAAGAAATGATATTTTTCATTCATTTCTATAATCTTATACGCAGCACGCGCACGATAACCATCTTTTTGCGCACGTGCTACATAAGGATCATGGGACTGACGTTGAAGCCAGGCCACAGATGATTTATGTTGCGCAATTTTCTTGTTTAGTATTTTCATTATTTCTTTCCGCCTGGGAATCCACCTGGCATAGTGCCTGGAACACCACCTTGGGCTTGTTGCATACGTTGCATTACGGCTTCCATTCCACCCATACGTTGAATCATAGCCATTTGACGTTTCATGGTTAAATATTGTTTGATTATATGTTCGACTTCACGAACTGAACATCCTGCTTTTTCAGCAATACGTGCTTTGGCATTAGCAAATATTTTTTCAGGGTCTGCACGTTCTTCTGCTGTCATTGCTTCTAAAATTTTAATTTGTGCATCGACACTGCCGTCTTTGATTTTTTCTTTCATGGCATTAACAGCACCAGACATACCAGGAACCATTTTTAACAAGCCACTAAAATTACTCATTTTCTTGATTTGTTTTAATTGTGCCAACATATCATTCATATCAAATTGGCCGTTCATCATACGTTCAGCAGTTTCTTTCATTCCAGAAGGAATTTTTTCTGTTGCTTTATTCATATCTATATTTTCTTTTGGTGCTTCTTCTTTTTTCTTTTTTCCAAATCCGAACATCTGTCGTCTCCTTAAGTTTTTTGTTTGTGTTTATATGTTATTTACTTTTCTTTGGTTTATCAAGATACTTTTTCAAATATTTTCCAGTCAAAGAATTTTCATTTTTTACGATTTCTTCTGGCGTTCCAACAGCAACAACCTGACCACCACTATTTCCGCCATTTGGGCCTAAATCTATAATCCAATCGGCAGTTTTTATTACTTCTAAGTTATGTTCTATGACAATAACCGTATTTCCTTGGTCAACCAATTCGTGCAACACATTTAACAAAGATTTTATATCTTCAAAATGCAAACCTGTGGTTGGTTCATCAAGTATATATATTGTTTGACCTGTACTGCGGGCAGCCAATTCTTTTGATAATTTTATACGCTGGGCTTCACCACCAGACAAATCAAGTGAACTTTGTCCTAATTTAATATAATCAAGCCCAACGCGTTTTAATAATTCTAGTTTGCGTGCAATTTGAGGAATATTTATAAAAAATCTGTATGCTTCTTCAACACTCATATTCAAAACATCAGCAATTGATTTTCCTTTGTATTTCACAGCCAATGTTTCGTCATTATATCTTTGTCCGTGGCATTTATCACATTCGACATAAATATCAGCCAAGAAATTCATTTCTATTTTTATTTGTCCGTCGCCCTGACATGCTTCACATCTGCCACCTTTGACATTGAAAGAAAAACGACCAGCATCATAACCACGTGTTTTGGCTTCTGGTAAAGATGCAAAGAAATCACGAATATTATTAAACACACCAACATATGTTGCAGGATTACTGCGTGGACTACGTCCAATTGGCGATTGGTCTATGTCAACGATTTTATCAATATTTTCCATACCTGTAATTAAATCGTGTTCGCCTATTTCCATTTTGGAATTATACAAAGCACGCATCAATGCAGGATATAAAGTATTTAATAACAAAGTTGATTTTCCAGACCCTGAAACACCGGTCAAAGCAATAAATTCACCCAAAGGAAAATCTACTGAAATATTTTTCAAATTGTTTGCACGCGCCCCTTTGACAGATATAAAATTACCATTACCAGTTCTGCGTTTTTTTGGGACTTCTATTTTGCGTTTACCAGATAGATATAACCCAGTCAAAGAATCAGGATTTTTTATAACATCTTCTGGTTTACCATACGCAACAACCTTGCCACCATTTATACCTGCACCACGACCGATATCAACCAAATAATCGGCTTGACGCATCATATCTTCATCGTGTTCTACAACGATAACTGAATTATCTTTATCACGCAAAATTTTCAATGTATCTATCAATTTATCATTATCACTTTGATGTAATCCAATTGATGGTTCGTCTAAAACATATAAAACCCCAGATAACCCACTGCCGATTTGGGAAGCCAATCTTATTCTTTGTGCTTCACCGCCAGACAAAGTCCCTGCCATACGGGACAAGGTTAAATATCCCAAACCAACATTTTTCAAGAAAAATAATCTTGAAGTAATTTCACGCAATACCATTTTTGCGATTTCATTTTCTTTTTTGCTTAGGTATTTTGGTAAATCTTGGAACCATTTTAAAGATTCTTCGACAGACATTTCACAAACGTCCATAATATCACAATTGTTTATTTTGATACACAATGCCTGAATATTTAATCTTTTGCCATGACACATAGGACAAGGTTTTTCAGATTGATATTTTGATAATTCTGTTCTTGTTGCTTCTGAATCAGATTCACGCAATCTGCGTTCAAGATTTGGAATTACACCTTCAAAAGGTTTTTCATAAACATAACCATTCCAATTTATTTTTATCGGTTCATCACCAGTTCCATACAATATAATATCTTTGTCTTTTTGAGATAATGTGTACCATGGCTTTGACAAAGAAATCTTATATTTTTTATGCAAAGCATCTATGATATTTTCATATTGACTTAACATACCGCCGCGAGACCAAGGTGCAATAGCCCCATCTAAAATAGATTTTGTTGGGTCTGGCACGACCAAATCAGGCGAAATATTTAACTGCACACCCAAACCATCGCACGCACTGCAAGCCCCCATCGGTGCATTAAATGAAAATAATCTTGGTTCTATTTTTGGAACCGTAAAACCGCTAACTGGGCATGCGTATTCTTGGGAATAAAGTGTATCTTCGTTTGTATCAAGACGACGCACAATTACCGCACCTGGAACCAAACGCAAAGATGCTTCGAATGAAGAATATAAACGCGAACGAAATTCTTCTGCTTCTTCTGTATTCAAATCAGCATATTGCATTGCAATTCTGTCTATGATAACAAAAATATTATGTTTTTTATTTTTATCCAATGGCGGAACAGATGATAAATCGTATAAATCGCCATCTACTATTGCCCTTTGATATCCTTGCTTAATCAAAAAAGCAATTTCTTTTTTATATTCGCCTTTTCTTTCACGAACCAATGGCGCCATTATGTAGAATTTTACACCTTCTGGTATTTTCAAAGTCCATTCTACCATTTCAGCAATAGTTTGTGATTTAATTGGCAATCCAGTCACAGGCGAATAAGGTATTCCTATTCTGGCCCACAATAAACGCAAATAATCATAAATTTCTGTGACCGTTCCAACTATTGAACGAGGATTCTTAGAAGTTGTTTTTTGTTCTATGGAAATTGCAGGCGATAAACCTTCAATTAAATCTACATCAGGTTTCTTCTGCATATCAAGAAATTGACGAGCATAACTTGATAAAGATTCGACATATCTACGTTGACCTTCGGCATAAATAGTATTGAATGCCAAAGACGACTTACCAGAACCAGAAACACCTGTTAAAACAACCAGTTGATTCTTTGGTAAATCTATATCTATATTTTTAAGATTATTTTCGCGTGCACCACGAATTTTTATAAATCCAGCCATAGCATATATAATGTAGCAAGAATTTTAGAAAATTCAAGTATTACGCGATAAAATATTAATCAGCAAAACCCAATGCTTTCAAGGCATCTGGCGACATAGAAACACCTGTCTTTTTTTCGCCAATTTTTCCCATTTTCTTTAACAATTGTCCATCAACCCATACGTCAACAGCCCCAGCATTGTTAAATGTTCCTTTTAAATTATCTTTATTTGGGACATAATAAACATCGCCTGGCAATAAAACACGTGAAAAGATTGATTTTCCATGGCTATCTTCAATTCTGAACCAAGATTCTTTTTCGAATTGCAAAACAACACGTGAATCAGACCATTCTTTCTTTTTATCAATATCTTGTCTTTCACGAACAGGATATCTAAAATCAGGTTCTTTTTTTACGACTTCAACGATTTCTTTTTCTTGAACGACATTTTCAGCAGCATTTTCATCATTTGTTGATTTTGAACCAAATAATACCAATGACAAAATCAAAACCAATAACAAAATTCCCAAACCAGAAGCAAACCAAACCCAATATTTTTTTACATATTTGCCACAATTCACAGCCCAATTTTTAATTTTATTAAAATCAAATTTTATTGTTTCTTTTGCTGATTCTGCGACACATTTTTTTTCAGGTTCTTCTTTTTTTTCTTCCTTTTTTTCTTCTGGAATTAATCCCAATTCATGTTTTAATTTTTGAATAACTTCATCAGGATTCAAACCCAATTCCACAGCATAACTGCGTGCGAAGCCCAAAATATAAACATCTTCTGGAATAAAACGATAATTACCTTCTTCCAAAGCAACCAAAAAATCTTCACGAATACAAAGCAATCTTGCAATTGTAGAAATTTCACGTTTTCTGCGGCCAGTTGTTCTTGCATTACGCAACATTTCGCCGGCAGTTATTTCCATCATAGGTGTCATATTTTCTTGTTTTTCTTCCATTGTTTTATCCTTTGCTTGATATATTATGATAGTTTAATAGCATTGTCAATCAATGTGCCAAAATTCTTTTATTGAATTTATCAATTCTTTTTCATCTGTTATTTGATTTATTTTGATTCTAAATTGTGCGGAATTAGGCATTCCTGATGAATACCATGCCAAATGTTTTCTGAACATAGGCACCCCTGCTTTTGTTCCATAATATTCTAAAACCAAATTCAGATGTTCCAAAACGATTTCACCAACATTTTTTATTTCGCCACAATTACCGCAAATTTGTCCGAAAAGCCAAGGTTTTCCCAACATAGCACGCCCTATCATCGCACCACTATAACCCAACTTTTCTACATGTTCTATGTCTTCTGTGGTTTGAATATCGCCATTTGCAATTATAGGCAAAGGCATATCTGATATTGGTTCAAATTGTGATTGTCCGTTATAACCTTGGGCCCTGGTTCTGCCATGCAAAGCGACAAAACTGGCACCAGATTCCTTTGCGACATGTACCAAATCTTTCCAATCTTTGTGTGCTTCATCCCAACCTAATCTTGTTTTTATAGAAACAGGAATTTGAACTGACTTTACACATTCTTCGATAATTTTTCCTGCTAATTTATGGTCTTTCATTAAAAAAGCCCCCGCACCTGCTCTGGTTGCGACCTTTGGTACAGGACAGCCCATATTTATATCAATCCATTTTGCACCGGCGTCTTGTAAAATTTTTGCAGCCATTCCCATCAATTCAGGTTCTGCCCCAAAAATTTGTGTTCCGATATTACCTTCATCAGAATAATTATCAAAATTACGAATACAATTTTTGTGTTGTCCGACCAAAGAATGACAAGATATCATTTCCGTAACCAAACTTACATCAGGCGCGAATTGTCTGATAATTCGTCTAAATGGCTTATCGGTAATTCCAGCAAGCGGTGCAGCAAAAATTTGATTATTTATAAACATTTGTGATATAATAGAACTTATGAAAGAAAAAATCAAAAATTTCTTTGCTTTTATAAAAAGCGCATGGCAAGCAAGTATTCGTGGAAAACTTGGGCTTTTGTTATTGATAATTAGTATATGTTGTTTTATTCGTTTATTTTGTGGAACTCAGAATATTCAGGGTTTTCTTGTTAACACATGGCGGTTAAACCACGCCCGCAAAGAATTAGCAATTGAACAAAAAAAATTAAATAAAATTAATCATCACATTGATTTATTGCAACATCCAAATAAATCAGACAAAGCCGATTACATAGAAGAATTGGGTCTTAAGAATTTAAATCTTGGCGACCCAAATTTCAAAGAATTAAAATACTAATTAAAATACTTAGTTAAGATAAATAATTACCCCGTTTAGATAGAAAGCGAACATCAACCATAATATGTATGGGACAATCAGCCAAAAAGCCGGAACTGATATTCTGTAAAAAGAACGAGCCATAAATATTGCGACAATTATTAACGCTGTTAAAACTATTATTGCGGCCTGAGGCGAATGCATACCAAAGAAAGAAAAAGTCCACAATGTATTCAAAACGATATTTAACCCAAACAAAGTATATGCACTTACGCGGTCATGGCGATTCGTTTTAGAATGTTTTTGCATAACATAAAACAAAGCCAAACCAATCAAGAAATATAATATAGTCCAAACAAAACTAAATACCCACCCATCAGGTGTTAATACTGAATTATTCAAAGTCGCGTACCAACTATCTTGACCTGATTTGATTGGTGCGACCAAAAGTCCCAGAAATCCAGGCAAAAAAGATAAAATCATCGCGAATAAAAATTTTAATATTGTCATAAAAACCTCCCTTGTGTTTTGCGATGTTTATACTATACCAATTGACATAAAAATAACCTATTGGAAAGATTTCATAGGAAAAACATAAAAAATGTGATATAATACGTGCGAAAGAATCGTGGCATGCGGTTGTTTCACTTGTCTAAAAAAGTCGCCTGTTGGCGACTTTTTAGTGTTTAATTCCATATTTACCACGATTAATAGGTCGATAAGACAAGGCCTCTGCAATATCGGACAAAATTATATTATCATCGCCCCTTAAATCTGCGATGGTTCGTGCAATACGTTTAATACGATTATAACCACGTGCTGACATATCCATTTTTTCCGCGGCATTATTCAAAAATGTTGTTAATTCATCATTTAATACAACATATTTATCCATATCAGCCCCATCAAGCAAAGCATTAACATAACCTTGTCTTGCAATCTGACGATTACGTGCATTTATAACCCTTGCACGAACAACTGCACTTGGTTCAGATGGTGTTTCAGATAATTTAGACATTTCCCATGGATTAACAGCATCAACATCTACATGTAAATCAATTCTATCAAGTAATGGGCCTGAAATTTTGTTTTGATATGCTTCGGCACAACGTGGCGCACGCGAACAAGACAAAGCAGCATTTCCCAAATGACCGCAAGGACAAGGATTCATCGCAGCAATCAATTGAAAATGTGCTGGATATGTAGAATTTCTTTTTGCACGTGAAATAACTATCTTGCCTGATTCCATTGGTTGACGTAAAATTTCAAGTGTAGCCCTGCTAAATTCAGGCAATTCGTCCAAGAACAAAACCCCATTATGAGCCAAAGAAATTTCGCCAGGTTTTGCATCAGAACCGCCACCAGCCAGCGCAACAGGACTTGCAGTATGATGAACACTGCGGAAAGGTCTGGCTTTAATCAAAGATTGTTTTTCTAATTTCCCCGCAATAGAATAAATAATGGAAGTTTCCAATATTTCATTTGGTGTCATTTCTGGCATAATAGACGGCAACCGCGAAGCCAACATTGTTTTCCCTGCCCCCGGAGGCCCGACCATCAACATTGCATGTCCGCCTGCTGCTGCGATTTCAAGCGCCCTTTTTGCAGATTCTTGGCCGTGAACTTCTGATAAATCGCCAACCTTAGCATTTTCTTCATTTTCCATTTGAATTGCCTGAGGCAAAGGCAAAATTTGTGTTCCATGAAAATGGTTTATCAAATCAAGAACATGATTAGGTGCTAAAATATTTGTATGACCTGCCCAACGTGCTTCTGAACCCTGCGCCCCAGGACAAATAATTCCAAGATTATTATTATTCGCCCAAACACTGGCTGGCAAAACACCATTTGTGCGAACGATAGCACCATCAAGACCAATTTCGCCAATGATTAAATATTTTGCCAATTCGTTTTCAGGCAAAATATCCATCGCACATAAAATTCCGCATAATATAGGCAAATCAAAATGAGAACCTGCCTTTTCAATATCGGCTGGCGACAAATTGACGGTTAATCTTTTTGCAGGCAAAGAAAGATTCAACGCAGACAAAGCATTTCTTATTCTTTCCGCAGATTCTTTAACTGCCCTATCCGCCAAACCGATTATATTAAATTCAGGTTTTGCGAATCCTGATGATAGTTGAACCTGGACATCTATTTTAGTTGCGTCCATACCATTAAAAATAATTGAATTTAAATTTATCATAACGACATATTAAAACTTGCACACTTTATTTTCAAGGTATAAAATAAATCAGATTTAATAAAAGGATTTATTATGCCTGTAAAAAACCGCAACACCGCACGCGAATGGTTTGATACAATATTTTATGGTGGATTGATTGCTATTATATTCCGCAGTTTTTTACTTGAACCATTTAATATACCATCTGGTTCTATGATACCGACATTACATGTTGGCGACCATATATTCGTTCAGAAATGGTCTTATGGTTATTCAAGGTATTCATTCCCATTTGGTTCTTGGAATTTATGGGATGGAAGATTTTTTGCCCCACACGAAGCATCAGTTGGTGATATAATCGTATTTCGCAAACCAAATGCAAATGTAGAATATGTAAAAAGATTAATTGGTGTTCCAGGCGACAAAATCAAAATGCTTGATGGTCGTTTGTATATAAACGATAAAATTGTTGAACGCACTGACCCACGCCCTTATATAATCGCAGAATTACCAAAATCTTTGCGCAGTGTTGGTTTTTATAAAGATAATATGTCTATCAAAGGGAACAAAATTTGGATAGATAATAAACCTGCAGAATTTAATTATACAATCGAATATAAATCTGACGCAGAATGTAATATAACAAAAACTTGTGGCGTGTATAAAGCGACAGAATACACAGAAACATTACCAAATGGTGTTAAACACAGCATTGTTGAAATGTCTGATAATGCCCCACTTGATAACACACCTGAATTTATTGTTCCAGAAAATCATTATTTCTTTATGGGGGACAATCGCGACAATAGTGCGGACAGCAGAACTGACGCAGTATCTTATGTAAATCGTGATAATTTATTGGGTAATGTATGGTTTATATGGTATTCACATAATTATTATTCTCCGATGATATCATTTTGGAATTGGAATAATAAAATGCGTTGGGACAGATTTGGCAAAAGGAAGAAACAATAATGAAAATAAATTATGAATTTAAAGATAAAAAATTACTTGAATTGGCATTGACCCAAAGTGGTATTAATGCGAAACAAAACAACGAACGTCTTGAATTTATTGGCGACAGGGTTTTAGGTTTATCAGTCGCTGAATTTTTATATAAAAATTATCCAGACGAAGCCGAAGGCAATTTAACACGCAGACATGCATCATTGGTATCAACTGAAACATTGGCGTATGTCGCCCATCAAATAGAATTGGAAAAATATTTGCACCACGGACACATGACAGGTGGCAAAATAAATCATGTTTTGGCAAACGCAATGGAAGCAATCTTTGGTGCAATTTTTCTTGAATCAGGATTTGAAACAGCACGCAATGTGATTATTGAAATTTGGTCTGAATTAGCCAAAGCAGAAATCATTGCACCAAAAGACGCAAAAACTGCCCTGCAAGAATTGGTTCAAAAATCAGATTCCGGCGCATTACCAGAATACACATATTACGAACAAACTGGGGAATCACATAATCCTGTATTCAAAGTTCGTGTATCTGCGATGGGAAAATCAGCAGACGGGGTTGGTTCTTCTAAAAAATTAGCCAGTTTAGACGCAGCGGACAAATTATTAAAAATCCTTGCAATTTAGGTTTTTGATTATTAAAATCGCAAATATCAACAAAAGGAAAAAAATATGTTCTCTATCTTACTTGTATTATTGATAATCGTAGCAGTTTTGATGACTGGTTTAATTTTATTACAAAAATCAGAAGGTTCAGGCATGTCAGGTTCAGCCGCCGCATCAATGTTTGGTGGTGTGTTAACTGGTTCTGCTGCTGGTAATTTTTTAACAAAAACAACAGCATGGTTGGCAACAATATTTTTCATACTTTGCATATTGTTATCATTGGTTGTTGCAAAAACAGACGCTGCAAAACAACATCAATCTGAATTGCGTCAGGAATTAACCACAGAAACCGCACCGGCACAATCAGAACCAATACCTGCAACTGAAACAACAGAACCAGTTCCAGCCAAGGTTTCTGAATAAATAAAAAATTCATAAAAAAACACCGACAAAAATGTCGGTGTTTTTTTTGAAATGAAAGTAAGGAAAACACTTTCTTTTATTCACCAACCTGAACAGGTGTCGGTGCGACAAAACGCCAACCCTTGAATCTTTGTCCTGGCTTGGTCGCCGCCTTGACCGGTGTACGAACATTTCCACCATAGAATGTTGAACCCGCATTATTGGCAGAAATATCTTCGCTGTCTGCATCAGTCCAATTAATTGTAATTGCATTCGCCGCACAAAATCTTTCATTAGCCATAGACATTGCAATGGCAGTTATATAATTTGTTGGGTTCTGTACATAACTCATGTCACCACAGTTTTCGGCACATTCTTGGGCTGATTCATGCTCACTCATGAAAAACCACTGGGTTGTTTTTGTTTCTATATTGTCAACCTTATTAATTCTTAACCAACAATATTTACCCGTTGCTTGCCCCTGGGTCATAGAATCTTTTGAACTTAACATTGTGTTCACATTATTTGCATCGGCCGATATATCTGAACAAGCCATTATATATGTTAAACCATTAAAACCATTTATTGGTTCATCATACAATACTTTAAATTCACCAGGTTCATATCCATGATCACAATAATAACCAAACCCATCAAGATCACATCCTACTGCCCTTCCCAAATATTGCGACATCAAATTAATATTTGCCTGTAACCATTCACCCCATGTGGTTGATGTGTATCCACTTTCACATGTTAAACCAGTTATTTCACATGCATTTGAATTATCCAATACACACGTTGATGGATCGCCATAATATGTTTTACATGATGCAACGCCA
>JAFZIM010000032.1 GCA_017554365.1 Alphaproteobacteria bacterium
ATCATCAAGATGTTGTGTTTTTTCCATCAATATTTGATGTGGCGATTTGATATTTATATTCGATAAATGTTTTTTTAATCCAATTAAATTATTAGTAAAAGCAGTTGTTAATCTGTGTGATAGATTATCTAATTCTTGAATCAAAGAAATCTTTGTAGGAACAACCATTTCTGCGGCACCTGTTGGGGTAGGCGCACGAACATCGGCTGCAAAATCTATCAACATCCAATCAGGTTCATGTCCTACGCCTGAAATCAATGGTATATGACTTGCTGCGGCAGCGCGAACAACGATTTCTTCACTGAAAGGTAATAAATCTTCCAAAGCACCACCACCACGTGCAACAATAATCACATCAACATTATTCATACGATTAAAATATTCAATACCTTTGGCTACTTCGGTGGCTGCGGTTGTTCCCTGAACCATCGCCGGATATAACAATACACGAACAGGAAATCTTTCACGTAATCTGTTTTGAATATCTTGAAATGCAGCACCCGTAGGACTTGTCACAACACCAATAGTTTGTGGAAAACGTGGCAAAGGTTTCTTTCTTGATTCATCAAACAAACCTTCTTTGGCTAATTTTTGTTTGCGTTCTTCCAACATTTTTAAAATCGCACCAACCCCAGCCATTTCAATAGTTTTTATAACAATTTGATAATTACTGCGGGCAGGGTATGTTGTAAAACGACCTGTAATAATAACTTCCATGCCTTCTTCGAGTTTTATTCCAACAGGTGTTCCACGCCAAATAATAGCGTCTATTTTTGCGTTTGTGTCTTTGATGCTTAAATATGTATGCCCCGATGAAGCAGTAGATATTCCAGATAATTCACCACGAATACGAATTTCAGGAAAAGCAGTTTCTACGACTTTTTTTAACAAAGCAGAAGCATCGCTTACACTGAATATTGTATCTGGCTTAACAAAAGGTTCTGGTTTTTGCAACATGATATATAACCCGTCTAAAATCGTTGGTAATATTCTATCAAAATATAAAAAATATTGCAATTTTATTTAGTGTTATGATAAAATTTAGGCATGTCAAATATCGAAAAATCAGATTTAATAAATACAAATTCACCAAGAGACAGCAGGGTTTATGCAGATGGAAAATATGTTATAAAAGCACCTGTGGCGACAAACCCTGTGCATATTAAAGTTTGGCTTGAACGTCAGAAACATGCAAAATTTGTTGTTGATAGTATAATAGAAAAAAATGGAAACGCAGAATATTTTATTCCAAAAATCATAGAAATATCTGAACAACCTTTTATAAAAGAAGAACGTGTTTCCGGACAACCTATAACTTCAGAATACTTTGCTGGGTTATCTTCACAACAGAAAGATATTATTTATAATTCTTTGGCAAAATTTATATCTGATATGAACCAAAATTTGCCGGTACTTGATATTACAAGTCAATTATATTCAAATGATACCCAAGATATATCTTTTTTTGATGTGCTAGAATCATTAAAATCTGTTTTAAGCCAAAAAGAAATATCTATAATAAATCAGTCCTATGAATTATTAGAAAAATACAAAGACCAAACACCATCTTTTGTGTTCTTTCATGGGGATATGAATGAAAATAATATATTCTTTGATGATAAAACAAATAAAGTTTCTATTATAGATTTTACAGAAGCACGATATGAAAGTGCCTATTATATGTTTAATAGTGATTTATCAAGATTGCCTTGGCTGGATTTAAATAAAATCATAGATATTTATAATAAAAATCCAAAAGAACAACCTGTTAAAACAGGTCAGAACAAGGCCGTAATAGAGATATTTAATGGATTACGCACTATTCAAAGAACAGGCAATTCTTTGATGAAAAATTCTAAGACAGCAAATATTTATTTAATAATATTGAAAGAAACTATACGTGCCTTAGAAAAATCTTGTCAAAGTGTTAATAATTCTATGTTATTGGCAAACATTCCAACAAATTTTAGATAGTTTTATAATTCTGTCAAAGGCCAACGTGGACGTGGTGCCACAGGTTCTTTGACAATATTGCCAATTTTATAGTTTTCAATTCCAGCCCATGCAATCATCGCACCATTATCAGTACATAAATTCATAGGTGGGGCAGCAAACATCATATTAAATTTATTTGCTAATTCTTCCATAGCAGAACGTATAGCACTATTTTTAGCAACACCACCAGCAACCACCATAGTTTTTGGTTGTGCTTGTTTTACGCGTTCATCATGCAAAGCATTTGTTAAACGATTAGTTATACAATCAACAACAGATAATTGAAAAGACGCACAAAAATCATTTATAAACTTTTCATCGCGTTCTGATTCAGGTGTTTTATCTAATAACATTCTTGCTGCTGTTTTTATACCCGAAAACGAAAAATCGCACCCAGGTTTATCACATAATGGTCGTGGAAAATGGAAACGTTTTGAATCACCCAATTTTGCACGATTATCAACTATTGGCCCACCAGGATATCCAAGTCCCAGCATTTTAGCAACTTTATCAAATGCTTCACCGGCACTATCGTCCAGAGTTTGACCTATCATTTCATATTTACCAACATTGTGAACCAATAAAATCTGACAATGTCCGCCCGAAGCCAACATTAACAAATATGGAAATTCTACATTTATATTTGTTGCAGAATCGGTTGCAGACGAAGATTTAAGACGTGGAACTAATGCATGTCCTTCTAAATGATTAACTGCGATTAATGGTTTGTTTTTAGCATTAGCAATACCAGTAGCAGTCATCCAACCAATTAACACCCCACCAATTAAACCAGGCCCCGCCGTTGCTGCAATAACATCTATATCATCTATGGTTTTGCCTGCTTGCTGTAATGTTAATTTAATAACTTCATCAACAGCCAATATATGTGCGCGTGCAGCCAATTCAGGAACAACACCACCATATTTTTGATGTTCTGGAATTTGTGAATAAATAATATGTCCCAAGATATTTTTATCACTATCAACAATAGCAGCACTTGTTTCATCACAAGATGATTCTATACCAAGGCACAAAATAGGCTTGTCGTCGCCATTATGTGTGTGGTTTGTATCTGTTTCCATATTCATACGAATAATTTTTTCTTCGTTCATTTTATTTTCACCAATGTTATTCCAATATTATTTTTGTTTTTCATACGATTTTTTATGTATTTATAGAAATCTTCATCTATAACCTTTCCATAATACCGCGAAGCATGTCTTAACATACCATTAGGCAACAAAAAACCAATATGAACAACTGATATATCTGTACCTATTTTATCATAAAATTTAAATTTTCCAGTAATAAATAAAACTATCAAAGTTTCAGTATTATTTATTTTTTCTATATTTGAAAAAGGAATATATTTTAAATTAACTTCTTTAACTGGCGTTTTTACATCTATGTTGTATTTGTTTTTGAACCAATTTTGTTTGTTTATCTTTATGTTTCTAATTTCTGTTTTGCCATATTCATCACTGACATTTTCAAACAAATCTTTATTGTTTTCTAACCAATCTAATTCAGTAAAATGATTACGATTTTTTATATCAATTATTCCGTCTTTGTATCTGATATTAGTTAATTTTTCTATATCACCATGTGCAATAGATGTTTCAACAAAAGTCATACAATCAAAAGCATCTGTTCTTATTAACGGGTCATTATCAGGTGCTTTTTCTTCACCCAAAGGGTCAAATTGATATTTTGTACCAAGATATTCTTGACCTATGTAATCAATGTTATTTTTGGAACACCCAACAAGTATTAAAAATAAAAAATATATGAATTTAATTTTCATCTTCACTGGCATTTAATTTTATACCATTATAACAAAAAGAAATAGCATATCTTATAACCATTTCATTTGATTCTGGGAATGTAGCAATTTTTGTGACACATTGAAGTATTATATCGTCATAATCAGAATTTTTTACAACCTTGTGCAAAGTCGCAATACGTTCTGAATCAGACAGATTAAGCCATTTTGGTAAATGTGAATTTTCAAAAGTACGAACAGGTCGAACAAATATTCCAAGAACAATCAATAATAAAACCAAGAAACTTGCCAACATTATTTTAATGGCACGTTTTATTTTTTGAATTTTTGTTTTCTTAGTCGTCATATTAAATTACTCGCACTTTTCAACCCACACATCGTAAGTTTCGTTTTGCAAAGGATTTTGTCCTGGTTCATTACGATTCATCCAGCCACTAAAAATACGATTATTTGATTTTGTATATATTTCAAGAAAAACAAAGAAGTTTTCCGCATCAAAAGGG
>JAFZIM010000033.1 GCA_017554365.1 Alphaproteobacteria bacterium
ACAGCATATAAAATAAAAATACCGGTATAAAACCGGTATTTTTTATACTTAAATCAAATTACATATTTTTATGTAAAGTATTATATATAATACCTAAATCACTTTTTAATAATGTTGTTTTTATTTTTACAACATTGTCTGTCTTGGCTGCGGTATTTAATATTTTTTCAAAATTATGTGTGAACTGAACGGCCTGAGAATTAAATACTTTATCAGATTTCAACATTGTACGTATTTGTTTTGAATCTGTGGCATTAAATACTTTCACCAACCATTTTGCAAATATCTTTGTGTCGCCTTCTTGGTATTTCTTCCAAATAACAGGTGGTATTTCTGTTCCCAAAGCACGTGTTAAATCAACAGATTGTGCGTATAATTTTTCAAGTATTGAATCAATGCTTGATAAGAAATCTTTTGCACTTATTGGTTTAAAAGGTTCGCTTGGGGCGACTTTAATCGCGTCCATTGGTGCAGAAGCACGTGCAATCATCATTTGATTATTCAAACTTTGCATTGCTTCTACGGCCTTGGTATAATCGGTCATTAAATCAATCATCTGTTGACGTGATTCATCTGATAATTTACCCAAAGAAACCGAAGATTCTGTCATATTAGTTAAAGATTCAGCCAAAGTTGTTTTCATTAACTCTATCTTTTCAACCAAAGTGTTAACTATGTTCTGAATACTTGTTTCCATTTCTTGTGAACCACGTGTTAAATCAGGTAATGCCTGATAGTATTTTTCAATCAATTCAGACATAGGTTTTAATTGAGCGGTTGTATTAGAAGATGTAGAAATCAAATCAGTTGCTTTTGCAGTTAATTGAACATGAACTTGTTTCATTTTTTCCATTGAATCATTTATACTGCTTCCCATACTTTTTACTGAATTAGCATAATCTGTGGTTGCGGAATTTGTTTCTTCTAATGTAGATTTTAATTTACCACTGACTTCTTTTAATTGATTTAATATATCAAAAGAGAAATCTGTAATTTCTTTTTTAAATACGATAACCAAATCATTTAAATTCTTGGCTGCGGTCTTCATTTTATCATCAGTAGAAGTTGCTATTTCTTCAAAAGCCACCTTCATTTCATCAAGTTTTGCTTTGTATTTATTTAATGTAGATTCTTGGAATAGGTTAGCAGACGCAATACAATTAGATGTTTCATTCAAAGCGTTTGCATTTGCAAGCATTTCTTTGTTGTGTTGTTTTGTAAATTCACTTAATTTTGTAAGATAAGAATTTAACATTTTATCATTTGAACGCATTGTTTCATCATAATCAGAAGCAGATGTTTTTATTGTGTCAAATTCTGACTTTACATTTGTGTTCAATTCACTTAATTGATTTTGTAAATCAAGTGTAGATGTTTTCATTGTATTCATAGAATCTGTTGTTTCTGTGAAAGATTTTTGTAATTGTTCTGATAATTGTTTTTCAGAATCTATACATTCATTGATATTTGTTTGAATTGAATTGGATTTTTCTTCTATGGAATCGCTGGTTTTTCCTAATTGATTTAATAAACCTTCGACTTTCGTATTGAAATTTTCAGATGTGTTTTGAATATTTGTCCATTGACTTGAATTAACTATCATTTCAAGACCACCGATAGTGTTTTCAAGACGTTGGGACATCAATGTTATTTTTTTGGAAGATTCTTCGGCTAAATCAACCAATTTATCATTTTGTGTTGTTAAATTACCCTTTATTTCTTCTGTGTGCGATATCTGATTATTTAATGTTTCATACATAGATTTAAAATTAGCATCTATTTTTGCAATTTCATCTTTCAATATTGCATCTAAAACACGACTGGCGTGTTGAATTTTTGCATGTTCTGGGTGCAACATTATTTCTAATAAATCACGCATAACCCGTTGAGATTTGCGTGAAATAAAGAATAAACAAACAAGATTAACGAATAATAACCCACCCAATACACAAAATATAACAAAAATAGATTGATTCATAATATTTTCTCCCATACAGAATAAACTTCCTTGCAGTTCAAAAAAATTTATACTAAAATTATTTCAATAAAGCAAGGGTATTCATCGTGAAAACCAAAAAAAAATTTAAAGTATATCCATTAACAGAAAATCAATCAAAAGCATCAGATCCAAAAAACAATGTTTGGGTTCAAGCAAATGCCGGAACTGGTAAAACAGAAGTATTAAATGCCAGACTTTTACGAATTTTATTCAGAACTAATTTATATGGTTCAGAACACCCTGGAATTTTGTGCTTAACATACACAAAAGTTGGCGCAAGCGAAATGAAAAAACGTATTTTGGAAAGTTTGCGTAATTGGGTTATGGCAGATGATGAAAATTTAAAAGAATTATTAAAAGATATCACAGAAAATACCCCAACAGATGAAGATGTAAAACGTGCAAAACAGATATTTTATCAATACATTGATAATCAGGATATTATTAAAGTTAAAACAATCCATAGTTTCTGTGAAGAAATATTACAACGTTTTTCACTAGAAGCAGGATTAAGTCCATCTATTACTGCCATAGAAGAAGTAGAACAAAGAGCGTTATCAGAACGTGCTTTTGAAAGATTGCTTACCAAAACAAATACTGATAGCAATGTTGAAAAAGCCATAGACAGAATTCTTGATTTTCAGTCAGAATCTTTTTTGCCTACTTTGTATGAAATTTTGAAATCACAATATAAAAATTTCTTTGAAATTACTGATATAAATAAATATCGTGAAGAATTTTCAAAAGTATTAAAAGAAAGATTAAATATATCAGATTTTGATTATATAAAAAGTTTTAGAAATCGAATGCACTCATGCATTGCAGAAGCACAAAAAATAAAAGATTCTTCTGAAGATAGCAAGATTCGTGATTTCTGCGACAATATTATTAAGAAAACACAATCCTATCTTGAAAATAAAATCAGTTATCAAGAATATGCACAAATTTATATAACAAAAGATAAAAAACAGGGATTAATAAAAAAAGAATTACCTGAAAACGCGAAGGTTTTAAATGAAGAAGCAGATTCTGTATTAAGAAATTCTCCATATCAATCAAATAAAGATACTTATGAAAACACAATGGCTTTGTTTGATATTTCAGCAGAATTTTCTAAAACATATAAAGAAATCAAAAAAGAAATGGAAGTCATTGATTTCGACGATATGATTTTATATGTAGAAAAATTATTTGATTCTGCAAGTATGGGTTATGTGTTATCAACACTTGATTCTTCTTTGGGACATATCTTAGTTGATGAAGCCCAAGATACAAGTTTGCATCAATGGAATATATTTTATTTAATATCATCTGAAATAATACCTGATGGCGAAAAAACAAATGCGCATTCTTTGTTTGCTGTGGGTGATACAAAACAGGCGATATTTGGATTTAGCGGTGCAGACAGAAAAGCATTTGATGAAACCAAGAAAAATATAAAATCTTTATTAGCAAACAAAAACAGAAACTTAGAAGATTTAAATTTGGAAGAAAGTTTCAGAACTGCTTCACCAATTTTGAATTTTGTAGATTATTTCTTTGGTAATAATTATGTTAAAGAACTGACACATTTTGAAAATAATAGACACAAATGTTTCTTCAAAGACAGAAAAGGTATTGTAGAATTACATCCTTTTGTGACATCAGCAGGTATGACTCATGATGAATATGCGGATTTTTTAGTGAACCAAATTAAAAAAATATTAAATACAAATTTAAATGAAGATGGTTCTGCATTTAAACCTGGTGATATTTTGATTCTTGTACGAAACAGAAGTGGTGCAATAATGGACGTCATCAATCAATTAACGATGAAATTAAAGCAAACTGAATACAAAGGTCAACCTATCAAGGTAGCAGGTGCTGATACAATAGTTTTGAATAAATTTAACGCAGCAATTGATTTGTTAAATATTATCAGATTTGGAATTAAACCAAGTGATAATTTTTCTTTGTGTGCAATATTAAATGGGCCTTTGTATAGATTCTCTGATTCAGAAATACAAAAATTATGTATTGAAAACAAAAGAATAAATGAAGAAGATAAAAATGCACATTCAAATGTATTCAAAGTAATTGAATCATGGGCTGTATCACAACCAGAAAAATACGGAAAAATTTATACAGATTTAAAAGAATTTATATCAAGGGTATCTTATGAAGCACCATATTCATTTTTCAGTTGGTTATTACAAAAGAAAGATGATGAATCAGGTCTTACAAATCGTCAAAAATTTATATCTGCATACGGCAAACCTGTCATAGATCCATTGGAAGATTTTATGACAATATGTTTGTCTTATGAAAGAACAAAACCTGGAACATTAAAAGATTTCTTAAAATGGTTCATAACAAGTGATATACATAAAAATCGTACTTATTCACCTGAAAATGGTATCAATATTATTTCAGCTCATAAAAGTAAAGGGCTAACAACTCCAATTACTATGCTAATCGGAACAAATGACGCTTTGAAATCAGAAACCATTTTAAAGATAACAGATGAATATTTGGAAAAAACATATCCTGACTATAAATTTTGGTTGTGGAATATGACAACCAGCCATACTATAACCGAAGAAATTGAAAAAATCGTTGATGATAATTACCAAGAAGCATTAGAAGAACATTACAGATTATTGTATGTTGCGATGACACGTTCAAAATATGGTCTGTATATTTATGGATATGGCAGACGTAATAAAAATTGTTGGTATGCTACGATAGAATCTGTATTTAATGAATTAGCATTAAACCCAGAAATACAAAAAATAAACGCGGAAGGAAATATAAAAAGGATAACAAAAGATGACGAGTTTGAAGAATTTTTTAGAAACTATTTTCAACAAAGAAACGGCAACTGATTCAGGAACAGCATTTCATAAAAAAATGCAATTCATTATCATAGATGAAGGCATAGAAACTGGCGCACCTGATTTAATACAAGAAATTAAATCACGTCCTGAATTATTACCTTACTTTGTGAAAACTGCGAAAACAGAAGTTCCTATTGCTGGTAATGTTGATGGTAAATTTTATTCTATGCGCATAGATAGATTATTAATAAATGATGCAAATAAGAATATTGTTTTTATTGATTATAAAACAGATTCTGATAAAACCAAATTCATAGAACATTACAAAGAACAATTTAAAAAATATACAACGTTATTAAAATCTGCGTATCCAGAATATAGTGTTGTTGGTTATATTTTATGGAAACAAGATTGGACTTTGGATAAAATCATATAATAAAAATGTTAACGAATTTATATATTTCTAATGTAGTATTGATTGAAAAACTGAATTTACAATTCGGTGCTGGTTTGAATATTATGACCGGTGAAACTGGTGCAGGTAAAAGTATTCTGCTTGATGCGTTGTCTTTGGCATTGGGTGCACGTTCTGATACTGGATTGATTCGTGCCGGGACAGATATGGCAACCATAGTCGCAGAATTTGATTATATAAATAACAATATAAAACAAATCTTAGATGAAAATGGCATAGAATACGAAGATGAATTGATATTGCGCAGAACTTTATCCAAAGATGGTAAAAGCAAAGCATGGATAAATGATATACCTGTGTCTGTAAAAACTTTGAAACAGATAGGCGACGAATTAATTGAAATTCATGGGCAATTTGAAAACCATTCTTTGTTAGATGTTAATACTCATTTGAATTCTTTGGACGAATATGCAAAATTAAACATATCTGAATTTACAAATGTTTTATCTGAAACAGAAAACGCATATATAAATTTACATGAATCACAAAAGAAATTAAAACAATTACAAGAATTACTTGAAAAATCTGAATCAGAACGCGAATTTTTGGAACATAATGTCGCTGAATTAAAAAAGATAAATCCACAAATTGGTGAAGAAGAAACATTAGCGAGCAAACGTGCCATGATGATGGACGCTGAAAAGAATGCCGGAATTTTAACTGATGCAATAAGCGTATTAAAAAATAATGGTAATTCTTTGGACGAACAAATATGTTCTGTGGCGCATATATTGGAAAGAATAAAAACAGACCCAAACCCATATTCAGAACAGATAGATAAATTATATGATGCTGCTTCTGTGGTTGCTGAAATAGGCGAACAAATACATCCTGAAAACACAGATATAGATGATATAGATTCCATAGAAGAAAGATTATTTGCAATTCGTGGGTTGGTACGCAAACATCGTTGCACTGCTGATAAATTACCACAAAAATTAATTGAAATGGAAAATGCGTTAAACGCCATAGATAATTCTGATATTGAATTAAAGAAAAGCAGGGCAGATGTTGAAAAATTTACATCTGTATTTAATCAAAATGCTGATAAATTACATGAATTACGTGTGAAAGCGTCTGACAATATGCGCAAAGAAATATTGGTTGAATTACCTGATTTAAAATTAGGTTCTGCTGACTTTATGGTTGATATAAATAAAATAGACCCAACAATAAATGGTTCAGATGACGTTGTATTTATGATTAAAACAAATCCTGGAACTCCGTTCGCACCATTGCATAAAATCGCGTCTGGGGGCGAATTATCGCGTTTAATGTTGGCTTTGCGTGTCGTATTAAATAATCCAAACAATAAAAAGACATTAATATTTGATGAATTAGATACGGGAATAAGTGGTGCAACAGCATCTGCTGTGGGTGATAAATTAAATAAATTATCATCAACAATGCAATTATTGGTTATTACTCATTCTGCCCAGGTTGCTGGTTTTGCAGATAAACATTTCAAAATATCAAAACAAAGTGATGAAAATATCACAACAACATCTGTGGTTGAAATAACAGGTGATGACAGAATAAATGAAATAGCACGTATAATAAGCGGTGCAAAAATCACTTCTGAATCTATTGCGTCAGCAAAAACATTGATTAAGAATTAATCGATTTTTAATATACCATCTGCAAATTCAACGGAAGCAGGCACAGAATTAGATGTGCTGATTATTTTATTATCTTTATCCCTGACTATCGCATAACCACGTTGCAAAACATTTTTATAAGACAAAGAATTCAACATTTGTCCGATATGTTCCAAAGATTGATTTAATGTTTTAATTTTATTGTCTATGAACATAGGAAAATTAGACACCAAAGCCAGTTTTTGTTCCGCACTTTGCATTTTATTTGTAATTATAATATTCATCGTTCTG
>JAFZIM010000034.1 GCA_017554365.1 Alphaproteobacteria bacterium
ATCGCGATTGCTGATGTTAAATAAATTTTTGTTTTCATGTTTTCTTCCCTTCATTTTTTTTGTTAAACGAAAACGACCAATGCCATTCGGCATTGGTCGTTCATTTATTTCGTTGAAAAAACACCACAACAAATCGCAAGCGATTTGTTTATCTTAGCAACTCTCTCTCTCTCTCTCTCTACAGAATCGGGCTTTTTGCGTCATTTCGGTATTTTTTCCTTTCTTCTCTTTCCCTATTATATCACAAAATACCCATTAAAAAAAGCATAAAAAAACACCGCCCAAACGGGCGGTGTCCCAACCAAAAAGGAATAAAAATGATATACAACAAATCATTTTTACCTAACATTGACACACCACAAGACAATGTGCCAATCTTTTACGACCCGCAATTTGCGAATCCAAACATCAATTCGATGTTTTTATTTCTTTGCTTTTTTTGTTGCTTTCTTTGCAGATGGCTTTTTAGCAGTTGCAGGTTTTGATTTTGGCAATTTTTTATATTCACTTACCAATTCTGCACCTGTGATATATATAACCAAAACAAAGAATGCTGTTAATAAACCACCAATTAAATTCCAATCTGTAATATATACAAATGTAATCAATGCAACAACAAATGCAATTGCATATAATGGTTTATGTTTTGCAACAGACCATATTTTATTTAAAATATCCATTAAAATCTCCTTTCGATATCATTATGTATTATATCACAAAAAATTTCAACAACATAATAAAAAAAGTGCCGATTTTTCACGACACTTTTTTTTCGAGCAACAAAACATTCGTTGGGAATGTTTTATAAAATCACTTGACCGCCTATTTTTGCATTGCTTGGGATTGGGCCAAATGAAGATTCACGATTTACATAAATGTTGCCTTTGACTTGGAATGCGCCACAGAATTTTAATCTTGCTACATTACGAATAAATAAATTACCTTCGATATTCGCATCGCAAGGCAATGTATATTTACGCATATTTTGTATGAATAAATTACCATCAATATTTACACCATTAGACAATACTGGTGAAGATGGGTATGTATCTACGATTACATCGCCTGCTAAATTTTGTTTTGGCAATTCAGATGCAGGCAAAGACAATTCTTTTACAACAACAGGTTTTTTTACACCAACTACTTTGATTTGTGGTTTGATTCCTGATTCTTTATCCATTTTGATTGGTAATGCTGTATTGAATTTGCGTTGAACGACTTTGCGGTCGTCTTTTTTAACAACATTATTTGTTTTTGCTTTATTATCAGCATTCATAACAACATGATTTTTATGTGCATAATAAGAATATTTATCACATCTTAACACATCTACAATCAATGCTGAAAACAATACGATTATCGCAACTAACAAAGTAAGATTTATCATTCCAATAATATCTATACTTTTTAACCAATTCCAAATCGCTTTGCATAAACGAATCGGAAAAGTGATTACTTTTTTCAACCATTGTTTAATATTTTTTTTACGTGTATTACGTGTGGCTTTTTTCATTTTTTGTGTTTTATTATTCATTTTACATTCCTTTTGTTTTTAACGTTTAATTTGTTTTGCTGCTTGTTGAATTCTTGCAGGCAAAGATTCAACATCAAATACTTTCAAAACCTTTTCCATGTCTTCTGGATGAGATTGCAAATGACCTTCTAAGATTCCACTTGCAACATAGAAAACCTGAGGGTTCATTTCATAATCTAAATCGCCATTCATCAATAAATCAAAATATACAGATGATTCTTTGGACATGTGTTTGATGATTTCAGGTGTGACCAACATCATCTTTTTTACAATGTCAGGATGAATGTTGTGTTCTTTAGATAATTTTTCAATTTCTAATAATAAATCTACATCTTTGCGAACCATGCGTCTTGTTCCGATAATAGAATGAACAATACATGCCAAAATAAATGCTTCTATGGCTAACAATACCATGTGTTTTTTCCAACGACCATTTATTTCTTTACTTCTGTGTGATTTATGTGACCAAAATCTTTTTTGTTCGGCATATTCATATTCATCTGGATATGCACCATGAAAATGAGGGTCGTATGCTTCATGAATTGCATCACCTAAATCAGGACCTGTTTGAATGGACATTTCTGTTCCATAAGATGTGTCTGTATAAAAATCAGAAAAAGCCCTGTCAATGCCACCAATAGCATAGTTGACAATAAACAAAATTCCAAAAGTTATACCTGATGCTTTTGCAGAAATTTTTGGTGAAAATCTTTCAATCAATTCAGAACGTTTGCGTTCTTCTTGCATTTTTTTGTTTTCAGCCAATCTTTGTGCTTCTGCTTTTTGCGCGGCGATACGTTGTGCTTCTTCGGCTTTACGTTGTTTTTCTGCCTGCTGACGAATCAACGCTTCGCGTTGTTCTGGGCTTAAAGCACCTGGAAATGTTCTTTTTTCTGTCATAATAAAACCCTCTTTTGTTGTTTTATTTACTAAAATTATAGACAATTATTTTATTTTGTCAAGTATTTAATTAAAAAAAATAATAACCGATAAAAATCGGTTTCTTATTTC
>JAFZIM010000035.1 GCA_017554365.1 Alphaproteobacteria bacterium
GCTCAGTTGGTAGAGCAAGGGACTGAAAATCCCTGTGTCAGTGGTTCGATTCCACTTCTAGCCACCATTTTTTTACCCTGTTTATCTTAGCCATTATTTTTATTCCCTTTGATTATTCACCTATAATGCTTGTTGGACGATTATCGATATTTGCAGCGGTTTCAATATGTTTTGCCAATTGTAAAACACGCATATCGCTAAATCTTGGGCCAACAACCTGTATTCCCAAAGGTAAACCATTTTCAGCCAATCCGCATGGAACGGATACAGCAGGAACACCTGCAAGATTCATAGCAACTGTGAATAAATCAAGTGCATAATATTCCAATGGTGTTAAATCTGAATCAAGAGGCATTGCTGTTCCAGCACTTGCAGGGCAGACAATTAAATCACATTTTTCAAATGCGGAATTAAAACTATCTGCAATCATACGACGAACGCGTGCTGCTTGCATAAAATATACTTCATAAGATTCACTTGAAAGAACTGCTGTTCCAATTAACATACGACGTTGAACTTCTTCGCCAAATCCTGCGGCACGTGTCTTTTTATATGTATCATAAGGACCATCGCCTTCTACACGTAATCCATATCTCATACCATCATAACGGGCAAGATTTGAAGATGCTTCTGCTGGGGCGATAATGTAATATGCAGCCAATGCGTCCAATATATTTGGAATTGAAACTTCTACTATTTCTGCACCCATAGATTTCAAATCAGCGATTCTTTGTTCGAAAAGTTTTTTCATATCTGCTGAAATTTCAACATTGTTGAATTCTTTGATGATACCAACTTTGAATGATTTGCCTTCACCTAAGATTGGTTTTAATTCGCCATCAGATTCAAAATGTGCGTTTGGTGCGCTGGTTGAATCTTTGTCATCATGGCCAGCCATAGCAGATAACATCAAAGCAGCATCATCAACACTTCTTGTAATTGGGCCAGGTGTATCTAAACTTGAAGCAAAAGCAATACAACCCCAACGTGAACATAACCCGTATGTTGGTTTCATACCAACCAAACCAGTCATCGCAGATGGAAAACGAATCGAACCACCTGTGTCTGTTCCAGTCGCAGCAATAGCAAGACCACCAGCAACTGCACTGGTTGAACCACCAGAAGAACCACCAGCAGTTAAATTCTTTTCAATTTGCCATGGGTTTACTGGTGCACCAAAGAAACTTGTTTTAGAAAATGTTCCCATTGCGAATTCGTCTAAATTTGCTTTGCCCAATAAAATTGTTCCGGCATTTATTAAATTCTGAGATACGGTAGATTCATAATGTGGAACAAAATTTTCCAACATACGTGATGCGGCGGTTGTGCGTATACCACGTGTCGCAAATAAATCTTTCATAGCAATTGGCATTCCGTCCAAAGCAAGTGTATTGCCATTCGCATAACGTTCATCTGACATTGCTGCATCTTGTAATGCACGTTCAGGTGTTGTTGTTATATAGCAATTTAATTTTTTGCCATATTTTTCAATTCTGTCTAAATATGCTTTTGTTAATTCTGTTGCAGAAATTGAACGATTTTTTAATTGTTGTAATGCTTGTTTAATAGTTAAGTTTATCATGATTTCGTCCATTTGTTTTATTCATCCATAATTTTAGGTACTGCGAAATAACCACGTGATACGCCAGTTTTATCAGGTGTATTAGCCAATATATCTTCACGCATATTTGGTTCTGTCACAATATCTTCGCGACATGGTAAATTATGTTCAGATGGATTCAACATAGGTTTTACCCCAGTTGTATCAATTGTCTGTAATTTATCGAGCCATTCTACAACGCTGTCAATATTCATACTATCAAGTTTTTCATCAGATATTTCAATTTTGATTAAATCTGTGAATTTTTTTAATTGTTGCTTGCTAAATGCCATTTTGAATCCTATTATTTTAAAGTACAAGGGAATTATACAATGATTTTATCTGATTACAAGGATTTTCAACGCCAAGGACGTATTTTAGGTATAGATTGGGGCCAGCGTCGATGTGGAATCGCTATATCTGATGAAAAACGTGATTTTGTTTTTGTTCGTCCCCAGATAAATATTAAAAATCAGCAGGAATTATTAACGGCTGTTTTAGATTTAATCAAAGAAGAAAAAGTTGTTGGTATTGTCATAGGGCTTCCTTTGCATGCAGATGGTTCTGATTCTCTAACAACCACAATGGTTCGTGAATTTGCAGATTCATTGGCAAATAATACAGAATTACCAATTTTATTTATTGAAGAAAATTTAACAAGCGCGTCTGCCGAAGAAGAAATAGGGCGTAAAACCATTTCTAAGATAAAAACAGAACTAGATTCTTTATCTGCTAAAATTATTTTAGAAAATGCAATTGCTATGTTAAAAAGAATTTAATCGTTATTTGTTTCGTCTGGTATTTTTCCATCACTTGATAACAATGTCGCAATCCATCTTGTTGATGAAAATTGTGCGGTAGTAATATATAAAGCCACCAATATAGGAACGCTGAAAAACATACCTGCTAATCCCCAAATCATTCCCCAGAATACCAAATTTATCAAGATTGCCAATGTTGATATGTTTAATGAACGACCTGTTAATTTTGGGTCCAAGATGTTTCCGAATATTGTTTCTATGATGATAAGTCCGATAGCTGTGAATAAAGCCAAATGCCATGTGTCGCCACTTATCAAAGCATAGGCAATTGGTAATATGCATGCCAATATAGAACCCAATGTTGGAATATAATTCAAGATGAATATTATGAACGCCCAAACAGATGCATATTCAAGACCAAGAACTTTTAATAAAATATACGCACTTAATCCTGTAGCAGCAGAAATAAATGTTTTTGTGAATAAATATTTTTTCATATTTTCATCAATACTTGTCAAAATAAAACGCAATTTTTTTGCCTTGATTTTTGGCAATTGCAAAGAATCAATTTTCTTACCAAAAGAACTTTGTTCTATGAACATAAATATTAAATATATAAATACCATACCAATAGATGTAGCAATTCCAGCAAGTGAAGAACCGATATTTGTTGCTATCTGAGGCAAATTAGGTATTAAATTTATGTCAATTGTGATACCTGTTTTTTGTGCGATAAAATCAGAAAATATCAATAATTTTTGCTGTAATATAGGTGTTGAATTATACAATTCTATTAACATAGGTTTTATTTGTGTTGCGAATAAATACACAAACGCAAATATAGTGGAAAACGATAATATATAAGACAATACATTATAAATTTTTGATACATACATATTGCAAGATTGTGTTTTATAACATGGCATTATTCTTCTGTAATATGCAGTCAAAGCATTTAACAAATACCAAACAAATGTTGCAAATAATAATGGTATAAAAATAGAACGCCCAATCCATAAACAGAAAATTAAAGATATAAATAAAACTATACTATGCATTGTTTTTATCCTTATTTAGAAATTATAAGAAGTAATAACATTATAACATTGATGAATACTGCACTTAATGCGTATGTTTTATCAATGTTTTTTATAAAATCTTTTTTGTATTTTAATACCCATAAACCAAAATAACCCAATTCAAGAATTGTTAATATCAATGCTGATGTACCTGCGATGGCAGTGTTTAAAAGCAATAATGTTAAAAATACAAATACTAAATTAGTTGTGTTTGATAACACCATTTTATTAAATTTTTTATATAAATTTGTTTTGATTGTTAAACTTGATTTAGTTTTTTTATCAGCAAATAAATATCCTGGGGTCCATGTTAAAATATAAGCAAAAGGCCATGATAAAACAATTTTCCATGTTGAAATTCCGATTTGCAAAGCACGTTTATATTTTGCGTATAATCCAGAAATTCCGACACCGAATAAATACAAATATGTGAAAGCAGTAAATATTAATAATGACCAAAATAGTGTAGGTTGAAACATATACATACGCATAATATTGTTTTTCAAAATATCTTGATTATTCCCGATAATCAATAATGTTATCACAGGAATTAAAATAGCAATAAATGTTCCCGCATTAGTTATGGCAACAAAATCTGAATGTGCCATATCATCGTGTGGTAATTTTTTGATAATTAAAAAATATGCAGATATTATGAATGCGATAACCAATACAAATAACAAAGGTTCTACGGATTCTATATTCAACAAAGAAGTTATAATTGAATAACCAAATATTACAGCAAACCCAATAAAGAAAAATGCAATTGCAAATATTAATGGTTGTTTAAATATCCAAGTTGTTAAATTATTTGTAGCGCTTTTCATAATTTTACTTCCTTTTTATTAACGATATTATTGTATCATAATTTTACCATTATCCAAAGTACTTGTTTTAGTGATGTTAATTTTAGATGTAAAATTATCCTGATGAGATATAAATAAAAATGTTGTGTCTTTCATTTTATTTATCGTATTAATAATTTGTTGTTGAACATCTTTATCTGCACCAGAATCAGGTTCGTCAAGAATAGCCAATTTTGGTTGTGTTAAAATTAACCTTAGCAACATTAAACGTTTTCTTTCACCACCAGAAAAACCAACGTTTACAGAACGATTAAGCCATTCTTTTGGTATGTTTAATTCTTCGCGGGCTTGTTCTAAATTTTCAAGAAATTCACCCATTGATAAATCTTTGCCTTCATCAAAATGTTTGTGTGCAATTAATGAATGTTTTAAAAATGTTAATACAGATAAACCTGGAATTTCAGGAACATTTTGTGCGCCAAGAAATATCCCCATCAAAGCGCGTGTTGTTGCATTTTCATTTGTAATATCTTTGTTTTCAAAGATTATTTTTCCTGAATCTATGTTATATAATGGATTACCGCTTATTACATTTGCGAGTGTAGATTTTCCAGAACCATTATGACCCGCAATTCTGTATCTATCACCATAATCGACATTTAAATTTATATCTTGTAATAAGATTTTTTCATTTAAAGATACGTAAAGATTTTTTATTTCTAATATCATGTCTTATTCTTTTTTTATAGCCATTTGTATTAATTGTTTTGATTCTACCAAGAATTCCATAGGTAATCTAGAAATTATTGGCGAAGCCATAGAACCGACGATTAAAGCAATTGCTTCATCTGTATCAATTCCACATTGTTCCAAATAAAGTAAAGATTCTGCGTCAATTGCGCCAGTTGATGCTTCGTGTGATTGTTTGTTGGTTGAATTATTATGTATTATTGTTGGGATTGTATTTGCAGTTGCTTCGTTTCCTATGATTCTGCTATCACATTTGCTGGCGTTAATGCCATTTTTACCATTGAATGCAACCAATGAACGAAAAGTTTGTCTTGATTTTCCAAGCGCTATGCCATAAGAAACGATATTGGATTTTGTTTCGTTTCCAATGTGAATCATTTTTGTTCCTGTGTCTGCTTGTTGTGTTCCACGTGTTATAGACAAAGAATAAAAATCACTATGTGAATTATCACCATATAAAATAGTTGATGGGTATTTCCAAGTCATCGCAGAACCAATTTCAATTTGTGTCCAATCCAGTCCCGCATTTTTATAACATTTACCACGTTTAGTGACAAAATTTAATATACCATTCGGATTGTTATTAGATTTGCTGTATACGGCAGAATCTCCGGCATACCAGTTTTGAACGGTTGAATATTTTACATAGGCATTATCTTTTACAATTATTTCAACAACGCCACTATGTAATTGATGATTTGGACGACGTGGGGCGCTGCAACCTTCCATATAAGAAAGTGAAGAACCTTCTTCTGCAATAATCAATGTTCGTTCAAATTGTCCTATCTTTGCAGTTTCAATTCTAAAATAACTTGCTAAATCAATAGGGCATTTTACATTTTTTGGAATATATACAAATGTTCCATCAGAAAATACCGCGGCATTTAATGCAGCAAAGAAATTATCTGAATTTGGAACAACAGAGCCAAGATATTCTTTGACTAAATCAGGATATTGAATAACCGCTTCGGACAAAGGTAAAAATATTATTCCTTGCTTTTTTAATTCATCGGTATATGAAGTATGAACAGATTTGCTGTCTATGATTGTATCTGTCGCCATTCCAAGCAGGGCATTTTGTTCTGAAATCGGCAACCCCATTTTTTCATAAGTTGATTTTAGTTCAGATGTGTCTATTTGTTTTTGTTCGTTGTAATAGTTTAAAGAATCATAATCAATTGGTGAATAATCTATTTCAGCCCAATGTGGTTCTTTCATTTTTAACCAAGCATGAAAAGCAGACAAACGCCATTCAAGCAACCATTTTGGTTCTTGTCTTTGTGTTGATATGTTTTTAATAAGTTCGTCTGTTAAAATTTTCATTTTTCAGTATTTGCTAATGCTTGTGCTTGTGCAAAAAATGTTAAAGATTGTCCCAATAATCCATCTGTGAAAGTTGTTGATAAAATTCCATCTTTATCTGTTGTTGCCATGTGTTGCAAGAACATATTTGCACGTGTTAAATATAAACTGATATGACGTGCTATGTCTGGGTTTAATTTAATAGAACGACGCAATTTTTCTAAAACAAAAGGATTTTGTGAATATTCGTCCATAATTCCGCCAAGCGCACGCCAAAGTGGGTGTTCTGAGGTCTGACGTGGCATAACTTCTATGGTTGCCATGACAGGAATAAGATGTTGTAATAAATCTTGATAAATAATTTCTGCCTTGTCAGAAGTTTCGTTTACAGCAATTTTATTTTTTATAATATTCCGCATGGAAAGTAAAAGTTCTGATTGCTGTTTCAAAGCAATAGTTAACATTTGAATTTTTTTGTTTTGTTTTAAAACCATAAAAAAGGCCATAAAACTGCATAAAACTACTAAAAATAAAGATAAAAAAATAAAAATATTATCCATAATTAACCCCATTTTTTGTTATTATAACACGTTTTATCGATTCGTGCGATTTTATCTTGAAATATTTTTTTAATAAGCGTTTTTTAATCTTGCACTAATTCGGTCAAATTGTTATAATTTAGTATAATAATTAAAAGGAAAGGAATTAATATGTTGCGTAAAATCTGTGCTTTTATGGTTTTGGCTGGTGTGTTTAGTGTTAATAACACAATGGCAGAAGCAATTTTACAATCTGTGACATCAGAAGTTTTTTATGATTCTGACGAAGTAGCAAAAACAGATTATGCTGCTGAAAATCAGATGATGGAAGACCAAGACCAGGGCTTTGTCCAAAACTATGAACAGGATGAAGATTATTCAGAACCAATGTTTAAATCACATGTTGAATATTCAGAACGCGAAGGTTATGCAGATGGACCTGTGTGGCCAGTTGCTGGGTCTGATGCAGACGTTGAAATCGCATGTGGGGAAACTGGTTGTGGAAACAATAGTTCAACAAAAATTGTCACAAGATTGGGTTCAGGCCTTGTAATTGAAAACAATATTAACACCAAAGGCGATGGTTGGTCTGGTGGCCCAAATATCATGAATGATGCACCAATTCCAGCAGGTTTTGATTATGAATGCACACATAATGCAGAAATGCCTTTGATGCGTCGTGAAATGATGGAAGATGATGGCGGAACAGTATTGGCTGTATCACGTAGCCCAAGAACAATGTGTAATAACAATGCTGGTGATTCTTATGATGTTTTTGCATCTCGTGCAGGGTTTACTGCTGAACCTAAGCCATCATGTAATCAAAATGTTAATAATTCAGGTACAAGACCTGAAATAGATATCAAAGTAAACGAATATGTTGATGCTGAACCAAAAGAAGTTGCTCAAAATCAAGTTCGTTCTTGGGTTGTCACAAATGGACAGACATTACGTCAAGTTTTACAATCTTGGTGTGATAAAGAAGGTTGGGATTTAGTTTGGACTTCTTCACGTGAATATCCAATAGAAGCAAGCGCTGTATTCAAAGGTCGTTTTGTTGATGTTGCTTCTGCTTTGATACGTAATTTTGAACGTGCAACACCAATTCCTTATGCTAAATTTTACAAAGGAAATCGTGTAGTAGTTGTTTCAACAAATGAAGAATAATTTTTAAATAGGGAATTTGCAGGAGATAAAAATTATGGCAAAACAAATTTACATCTTGTTGGCAATCATAGGAACTTTCTTGTCTGGTTGTACATTGAAAGAATCTGCCAAGGTTTCAGCCAGTGTTGACCAAAATTTTGTTAATGCGTATGAAGCATTTGAAATGGCTAAAAATCCACGTGCCAAAGTTGCAAGTGGTGATACAGTTTCTATGTCAGAAGGTGTATGGTTGGGTAATAAATCAACATTGTTGGAACATAAAAATAATTTACCTGCAAAATTTGAAACAGATACAGGAATTACAATTTTGTTAAATGAACCTGTGGGATTACAGGTTTTGGCGAATGATATAAATTCCATTACTGGTATTCCTGTGAAAATAGATTCTCAGGTTGATTCTGAAAAATTAAAGAAAACCATAGATATCGCATATACTGGCAAGTTATCCGGATTGTTATCTCAGATTGCTACGGATTTAGATTTGTTGTGGTATTATGACAAAGATTCAATTGTATTCTATGAAACAGAAACAAGAACATATACATTGTTTGCTTTGGGAACAGATGTTTCATATCAATCTTCTGTTCAGACAGACGATGGAAATAGGGTGTCTTTGGAATCTACATTAAAAGAATGGGACGAAGTTGAAACCGCTATTAATTCTATTATAAATGGTTCAAAGAATGCTCAATTTAATGTTTCACGCAGTTTGGGAACAATAACAGTTACTGCTTCCCCATCTGTGTTAAATCGTGTCGCTGAATATATCGCAAAACAAAATAAAAGATTATCTCAGTTGGTGACAATTGATGTAAAGGTATTACAGGTTTCTTTGTCTAATGAATCTGCATTTGGATTGAATTTGGCCGCTGCTATAAATTCTGCGTCCGGATTAAATATCGTTGCTAATCCAAAAAATAATCTTGCAACCACAGAAGCATCTTCTATGAATGTTGCTGTGTTATCTAACAAGGTAGCAGAAGCAGCAACAGGTGTTGCATCAACATATACAGATAATCAGATTAAAAATGGTTCTTTGGCACGTGTTGCTGGAACAAATGCTTTGATAGAAGCATTGGCAAAGCAGGGTAAAGTTTCATTGGTAACAAATGTTGGTGTGACAACACGTAATAATCGTGTTGCACCTGTGACAAACACAAAGACAACTGGATATATCAAACGTTTTGAATCACGTAATTTCACAACGGTTGAATCAAGTACGGTTGACCAAGACGATTTGGAAACAGGTTTTTCAATGCAGTTATTGCCAAACATTTTGGAAAACGGAAAGATATTATTATTATTTAAAATGTCTATCCGCGAATTGTTAAGAATGGAAACACAAACTATTGGCGAAGTGACTTTGCAATTGCCAGAAGTTGAAGAACGTTCTTTCATGCAGGAAGTTATCATGGAATCTGGTCAAATGTTGGTCGTATCAGGATTTGAAAAACAGAAAAACGATGATACACGTTATGGATTGGGTGATGCTGACTTTATGGCTTTGTCAGGTTCTCGTGAAACCGCTGCTTCACGTGAAGTGTTGGTTGTTATCTTGACACCACAAGTTTTGGTAAGCCCAATGGATGCAGAACGCAATATTCAACAACATTGGGGTGCACCATTGAATTAAAACCATATATATAAATAAGTATAAAACATCTGCATCATGCAGATGTTTTTTGTTTTTATAGGAAAAATATGATATAATTAACACGATATGAAACGTATTATAATTGCTTTATTTTTTTCTGTTGCTGTATTTAATGTGTATGGGTCTGAATTGATGGATTTAAATATAGCATTACAAAACACATATCGCGCTTGTGTTGATATAGATGATGATTTACATGAATTAAAGGTTTTGGCTGGTGTAAATACGGGTATTACTGCTGTTGGAACAGGTGCTGGGGTTGGTGCTGTTGCAACTGGTTTTGCAAAAGCAAAAACAGATAAAGAAATAGATAAAATGGAAAGTTATTTAAGAGAACTAGAAGAAAGTGGTGCAAAACAACAACATGAATCTTTATCTATTATAAATATATCATCAGACCAAATTGATAAATTGTTTTCTGATTCAAACGATTTTCAAAAAGAAAAAGATGAATTAGAAAAATTAAATAAAAAATCAAAAACATTAGGCAATTGGCGAACTGGGTTAATGGCAACAAATACAGCTACAAACATAGCAAGTGCAATAATTGCAAATAAAACCAGAACAACTGATGATTTACAGGAAAAAATAAACAAGTGTATAGATGCTACCAAGGGATTAAATAATGCAATTTTGTCTGCAAAAATGTCTGGTGAAGATGTAAGGGAAGCGCAGGCAATATATACAGCATGTCGTGAATATGAATTTGTTGATATTAAACCTATAAATAAACGTGGAACAGGTGCGATGGTTGCGTCGTCTGTGGGTGCTGTTGTTGGCGGGGTTGGAACAATAACCAGTGGTGTTGCAAATAGTGATACGATTCGTGATGATAATAGCGATGAAGGAAAGCAAAAAGAAAAAGGGTTAAATACGGCGTCAAATGTTTTGGCAATTGGTGCAACCGCATCATCTGCAACGGCAACAATATTTAACGCAACACAAATTGCCGCTATAAAGAAAGTTGCAAAAGTTTCTGAATCTTGTACGGGGGTATTGAAATGAAAAAAATAATATTGTTTTGTTTTTTTATTTTAATTCCATCTATTACGTATGCATATACTGAAAATGATAATTTGGTTGTCACAGATGTAGATAAAAATATTAATTGGTCTTTTGGTGCGCTTAGTAGTGTATTAAGAGATTTATTAGGTCATCATTGTAAAGTAAAAGAGCCAGAATTATATATATTGTCTGAATTTATTTATAAACAGAAACCAAATGCTTCATTAAGAGAAATAAAAAATTCGTGTGAAAATAATAACGAATTTCAGAAAGTTTTATTCAGATATATAACAAAAAGTAAAGATGAAACGTGCCCATTAGATGGTGAAATCCGTTCTGGATTTGAACAAAAATCGGGACATAAGGTAGCCAAGACATCTTGTCAATATTATGTGGAAATGTTGGTAAATGCACAAAATAACTATGTTAAAAACTATGGTGGCATAGTTGATGGTAAATCTGGATTTTATGTTAAAAAAGTTAGTGATAAATATGGTGGTATATATGAAATTGTTGATTTTATTCGTTCTGGGAATATTTCAAAAGACAATAATATTACAATCGTAAAAGATGATGGAAAAATGATTCCTTTTGGTATTGATATGGTCGAAATCAATTCAAATGATGATATTAAATTCCCAATAATGACGAATGTTTCAACAAGTGGTTTTACACGCGGAATTCATGAAAGAAGTTATATTTATAAGAATATAGATTTAACTGAACCTATTATGAAATTATGCCGTCAATTTGGCGACCCTGTATCTGAAGTTTGGACAGATGTTCTTGTCAGTCCAAGTGGAAAGGGCGATTTTTATCCAGGAAATACATTTGATATAAAAAACACATTTTGTAATGAACCTGATAATAGAGATAAAAAATTTTTTGGTGAAAATGTTGTGAAAAATTTAAGGGTTGATGGTCAAACTGATGGTGAATGCAATGTTAATGCTGTTGTGTTTGATAATAAAATTGTGACTTTACAATGGTTAGGACATTTTTTGTATGGATGTAAAGAATCTGTTGTAGATGGGGGCAAGGGAATAAATTCAAAAAGATATAAAAACTGGGCCAAAGTAGCCCAAGTAGTAACAAATTTTGGTCAATCTGGGCAAGCAAAAGATGATGGGGTATTTATAGATGTACAAGATATTGGTAGAGCAGAAGGTAGCAAGGCCCTGGTTTTTTCTACAACACAGACGGCCACACCAGAAGAAGCGATAAAATTAGTAAAAAATTATATGGTGAACAACAATATTGTTAACAATGAAAGTGATATCGAAAAATGTGAACCAAGTGAATGTGGAAAAAGATTGGGTAAACAAGATTATATAATTTGTCGTGCTAATAAAAAGGTTTATCAGTATGAATTTGATGATATTTGTGATGGAAGATTCCTTAGAAACACCAAGGAAAAAATAAGGAACATATTTTAATTATGGATAATCATGAAAATTGTATAATGTGAAAATAAAAAAACCGCCAAGTCAGGCGGTTTTTAAATTGATAAAAGTTTATAATTAAGCAATCTTAGCAACTTTTTTTGCCAAACGAGAAACTTTTCTTGATGCAGTTTTCTTTGACATTGTTTTGCCTGCTGCTTTCATGATTTTGCTTTCGGCAGCGCGTGTTGCAGAAACAGCAGCGGCTTTGTCGCCAGATTCAATAGCTGTTAATGCTTTCTTAGTTGCTGTCTTAACTGCACTGCGACGTGCTGTATTGATAGCATTCTTTTTTGCTGTTACTAAAATTCTTTTATCACATGATTTATGATTAGCCACTTTATTTTCCTTTTATTTTTGTCAGCTTTCTGATATTGTATAGAAAACAAACATAAAATCAAGGAAAAATAACATGACATACACTTTTTTAATAATTGCATCTTATCTTATGGGAACAATTCCATTTGGTATCTTAATAACAAAACTCTTTAACAAGGGTGATTTAAGAAAGGTTGGCTCTGGTAATATTGGTGCAACCAATGTTATGAGGGTTGGCGGGCTAAGAATGGCCGGTTTGGTTTGGATACTGGATATGTTAAAGGCAATAATATCTGTATTACTAGGAAGATATTTTGTTGGTGATGTTTTTGGTGTCTGGTGTGGTTTTGCCGCAATTATCGGACATTGTTTCCCAATTTGGTTAAAATTCCATGGTGGCAAAGGAATATCTTCTTTGTTCGGGGTTTTATTAGCGGTAAATCCTATCTTGTTTGTAATATGTGGAATCGAATGGTTAATAATTGCATTGGGAACAGGGTATTCTTCCGCAGGTGCGGTTGTTGTGTTCTGTTTAATGCCTTTGTTCGGATTTTGTATAAATTTTGGTACAGGTTTGGCATTTTTAGCAATTTCTTTGTTATGCTTATTGCGTCATAAAGAAAACATAAAACGACTTTTTACTGGGAAAGAATCAAAAATAGAATGGAAATGGAAAAAATAAACTATATTTATATTTGTTTTTTATACCATTTTATGATATAATCATCCGTATAAAGAGGGATTGGAAAATGAAATATCTTGTATCTATGTTGGTTTTAACATTATGTGTATTTAACGCGAATGCTGCACAAAACGGGCGTCCTGCGATGTCTAATAAAATCATGAATGCACCGCGTTATACGGCATCTGTTAATCAATTGAGTAATTTGTCTATGGGAACAAATGAAAAAAATGCTGGTGCTGGAACTGCCACAATTTCTACACAGACAGAAGAACCAGAAATTGATAGACGTGAAGCAGAACGTAATGCTTGTGTAAACAATAACATTGGTATTGGTAATACTTTCGTATGGGCTTCTCGTTATAGTGATACTTCTAATTATGCAAATATGGTTGAAGATACAACAAACCCTCAGAACAATGTATGTTTTGTTCGTGTTGAATTGAAATCAACTGACGAATCGAGAATTTCTGTATCTGATATTCCTGCTAAATATTTTATGTGGGGTGAACGCATAGAATGTGGAAGTTGGGCAAATGAAAAAGAAATGGAAAAACGTATTTTGGAAGCAAGAAAAGGTGCTAGAATAGGCGGTATCGTTGCAAGTACAATTGGTGGTGCTGGTATCGGTGTTGGCGCTATGGAATTGTTCGGTAATAAATTGATTGGTGGTAAAGTCCAAGGTCAGAAAGGTATGGACGATGTTGCTTTGTATAGATCACAATTGTTGGTGTTAAAAGAAAAACAACCAGCACAATATGAAAAATATGTTTCTGATTTGAAAACATTAAAAAGAGAATGTGAATTAGACCCAAGCAAAGATTGTTCTCCATATCAATCTTTGATAAGCGAATTCGCAAATTAATTTAAGGTGTTATTATGAAAAAATTATTAATATTGTTTGCTTTGTTAATAATTCCAGCAGTTGCAGATGCTGCACCATCTGTTCGTATGCTTGGTAATAATACTGGGGCAGGAACATCAGGAACTAAAATTACCCCAGCAAAAACATCTCAGGCAATTTTAAATAATGTTGCTAATACATCTCGTGCAGGAACAATGCGTATGAAAACAGGTAGCAGTGTATCTGGTATGACATCATCTTCTAATGCAAGATTCCCTGTGATTACATCTGCCAAAGTTTATAATAATGTTACACCACCTTCTAATACAACAAATCCAACAACTGGTGGGACAACCGGTGGAACAGGTGGCGGTAATTTACCTATAAATACTGGTGATGTTGATGTAAATGCTATTGTTGATGCTGTAACGAATCGTATTCAGAACAATTATTATACTCAACAAGAAATAAACAACAGATTTAACGAAGTTAATAACGCAATTACAAATATTAATCAAAATCTTGATGATGCAAGGTTTGATGCTATCAGAACTTCTAACCCAAGAAATGTTCGTGGGCCAGCACCAGAAGGTTATGTTTATATTTGGATAGAAGAATAATAAAAAAAATGAATTTTTTTCTTTTAGAAGATTGTAGATTTGTTCTACAATCTTTTTTGTTATGAAAGATTTATTGCAAAAACTTTTATTATTAAGAAGTAATGGCGTTGGCCCAGTTAAATATAAAGAATTAATATCTGAATATGGTGATGTTTATTCTGCTGTTGATTCTATGCATTTATCACAGGATTTTATTGATAATGTAAAACAAGAAATAGATAATGCGTACAATATGGGGATAGAATATATTTGTGATGACGATTCGCGTTATCCAAAAAATTTATTAAATATAAAAAATCACCCAATTGTTTTATCTGTTCGTGGAAACATAGATACATTAAACAAACCAAATGTTGCGATGGTAGGGACAAGACATTCTACGGCATCAGGTATGAATTTTATGTCTGAATTATCAAATGAATTTGTAAAACATGGTTTTGCAATTACTTCTGGAATGGCAATGGGGACAGATACATCTGCACATCTTGGTGCTTTGAAAGCAAATGGAAATACACAAACAATTGCTGTGTTGGCTGGGGGTGTAGATTATATATGGCCTTTGGAAAACGAATCGTTATATTACGAAATATTGGATAGGGGGGTTGTAATAAGTGAAATGCCTGTTGGAACAAAACCATTGGCTAAAAATTTTGTTCAAAGAAATCATTGGGTTGCCGGATTATGCGATTTTTTAATAATAGGTGAAGCAGACGAGAAATCAGGCAGTATGATAACAGCACGATTCGCAAAAGAATACGGAAAACAAGTGTTTGCAATACCTGGACACCCATCTGATTCACGAAGTGTTGGACCTAATAGTTTAATAAAAAATGGTGAAGCAACACTATGTATGTCTATAAATGATTTCTTTGATGATGAAAAAAAGCAAAAAAATGAAAAAAATATTCATCAGGAAAATAATATTTTAGATAAAATAGGAATGATTCCAGTATCAGAATCTGTATTGGCAAACCTTGTCAAAAAAAGTGTTGCGGAAATCAAATCAGAATTGGTTGTCTTAGAATTACAAGGTTTGATAAGAAAACAAGACGGCGGATATGTTTTAAATTAATAAAAAAAATGTATATACAATGTATATACAAACAAGGAAAAACTTGGAAAAAAACGAATCGTTGTCAAAAAATAAATCTTCAAAAATAAATCAATGTTTGGTTGCAAACAGAAATAAATCTTATAAATTATTTCTCGTATCCAAACGATTGATTTAAACATCAATCACAAAAGAGAGAAATAGAGTGTAGGCAATTTAAAACATCAGAAAAGGAACTGGTGTTTTGGCAGGGGTGGTTCTTTTTACCTTTGCGATGCATAAACTCTTTTAGTAGGAAGGAAAAGGGGTAAAGAAATGCAAGCTGTGTTAACAAAACAAAATATAAGTGTAGAATCAATCAAGCAGGCATTGTCCGCTAAAATAGATTCTGCTGGTTTTACCGCTTGGATAGCACCATTACAATTTGAAATAGAAAATAATTGTTTAACACTTGCAGCACACAACCAATTCGCCGCCGACTATGTTAAGAAAGAATATGAAAATGTTCTAAAAAATGTAGCGGCGGATTTTCGTTTGGATTTAAATATATGTGTTAAATCTTATAATAATGGTTTTGTTAATGGTGCAAATGATAATGTAGTTTGCGAATATAAAACAAATATTACACCTGTTGTTAAATCAGTTAAGAAAAACGCTTTTGAAAAATTTATATCTTCTGATGAAAATGCTTTTGCTGTTGCAGCATGTAAGAAGATTGCGATGGGTAATGCATCTTTTCCTTTGTTGTTCATCTATGGCCCAGAAGGTTGTGGTAAAACAATGTTGGTAAATTGTATTTGTTCACAATCTGATTCCCAGGTTGTGATGATGTCAGGTGGACAATTTGTTGCAGAATTTACACGTTCCTTGCGTGATAATACAATATTTTCTTTCAAAGATTATTGCCGTAATTGTGATACTTTCATTTTAGATGATGTATGTGCTTTGGCTGGCAAACGTGCAACAATGGACGAATTTTTACAATTGATAATAGATTTACAAAATGCAGGTAAAAATATTGTGTTAACTGCAAATTCTATTCCAAGTGCATTAAATGGTTTTGATAAACGCGCACAATCTGTGTTTGCTTCTGGATTGGTTGTAGATGTTGTTGCACCAAATGCTTATGTTCGTCGCAATATGTTAATCAAAGCAGGGGTTGAATCAGAAATTGCAGATGTTTTATCAAAACGTTTAGAATCTAATGGTCATTTGGTAAATGGTGTTGTAAATAAAATTAAAACATACGAAGAATTGATGGGCGAACATGTAAATATGGATATTGCATCACGTTTGTTGGGTGATTTGATTGAAAAAAGCAGAACACCACTTGCGATGGTAAAATCTATGTGTGAAAAGATGTGTGTATCTTATGATGAAATTTGTGGAAATTCACGTACACGTAGATTGGTTCGCGCACGTCAAATAATGATGTATGTTTTGAAAAATTCTACAAATTTATCTTTAACAGAAATTGGTAATGTATGTGGTGGACGTGATCATGCAACAGTGGTATATGCTTTATCACAAATTGAAAATCAAAAAACATCAGATTTAATGTTGATTGCAGAAATTCAAGATTTAGAAAAAATCTGCAAATAAAAGTTTCGTGTCCGAGCGAAAAGGAGAAAGAAAAACCGCAATTTAAATTGCGGTTTTTTAATGTATTAAAACATAAAAAAGCTTACTTTTGGGCGTTTTTTAAAACCAACCTTTTTTATCAGATTTTATGCCAGCAAATTCAGCCAATGCTTTCTTTTGTTTTTCTGTTAATTTCTTTGGGATAATGATTCCTATTTCTAAATATAAATCACCGAATCCATTGCGGGTATTTGGCATACCATGTCCGCGAATACGTAATTTTTCACCGACTTGGGTTCCGCTTGGTATTTTGATAGATAATTTTTTATCGTCCAAAGTATCAATTTCAATTTCACCACCCATAGCAAGTGTCACGAAATCAATATCTTTGTGCATTAATAAATCATTACCGATTCGTTGAAATATCTTATGTGGACGAATTCTGACATCAAGGTAAAAATCACCAGCAGGCCCACCATTAGGTGCTGCTTCACCCATACCAGCCATTCTTAATCTTGCACCATCTTGGATTCCAGCAGGTATTTTTACATCCAAAGTTCTTTGTTTGTTTGTCATACCTGTTCCATCACATTGGGAACATTTTTTATCTATCTTTTTACCCAAACCATTACATTCAGGGCAAGGTGTTTCTACTGCGAAAAATCCCTGACGTTTATGAACATAACCAGTTCCACCGCATGTAGAACATGTTGGGGCAGGTTTGCCGTCTTGGGTTCCATTACCATTACATTTTTCACATTTTACAGCACTTGTAAATTTAACCGAATGTGTTGTTCCAAAATAAGCATCTTTTAAATCTATGACAACTTCATCAAGTAAATCACGACCAGATTGTTGACGTTGACCCCTTTGGCCAGAAGAAAAACCGCCACCAAATCCAAAACCACGCATGGCTTCGCGTAAAATGTCTTCCATTCCGCCCATGTCGCCACCGCCCATATTGAAATGGAATTCACCATTACCAAAACCGCCAAAACCAGCACCAGATGCATTACCACCAGCAAAGGCAGCGTCGCCATATCTATCATACGCGGCACGTTTTTGTGGATCTTTTAAGATATCAAAAGCATTATTTAGTTCTTTGTATTTTTCTTCGGCTGATTTATCCCCAGGATTTTTATCAGGGTGATATTTCATAAGCAGTTTATGATAGGCCTTTTTTATATCTGCATCGGTTGCTTCGCGAGCA
>JAFZIM010000036.1 GCA_017554365.1 Alphaproteobacteria bacterium
ATTTACCAAAACTATTTTTTGTTTTTTTAATTTTTTGTGTTCTTTTAACAATATCTTCTACACTATCTTCATAAGGATTTTTATAACCTAATTTTTTCAAGATTTTTATTTCTTTGCTTTCCATAATTTTTGCTTCGTCATCTTTTATATGGTCATATCCTTGTAAATGTAAAACACCATGAACAATCATGTGTGCAGTATGTTCTTCTACGGAAATATTTGCTTGCTTTGCTTCTTCTTTGACTTTATCCAAAGATATAAAAATATCCCCCAACAAAACATCATCACCCAATTCAAAAGACAAAACATTTGTTGGTTTATCAATACCACGATATTGTTTATTTAATTTATGAATTTCTTTATCATCAACCAAAGTAATAGAAACTTCTGAATCTTTGTATACGGCAGAAACCGCCGCATTGGCGATTTTTTCAAAATCTATTTTATATTTTTTCCATTTTTTATTTTCATAATTAACATAAACTTTCATATCATTTTCCCTTTTTACCAAGACCAGTTTTTTTAGCTATTTTTGAACGTTTTGAAGAATAATTTTTTGCAACAAAAGGATAATCGTTTGGCAGCCCCCATTTTTTTATATATTGTGCTGGGGTTAAATTAAATTTTCTTTTTATATAACGTTTCAACATGATATGCCATGTTCCATCTTCAAAACATTGAATTGCTTCTGGGGTGATAGAATCTTCTATTTGTTGTTTAGTTATAGAAGCCCCACTTAACATTTCTTTTGCCTGTTTCACAGCATCTTGCATTGATAATTTTGGGTTAGCACCAATCGCAGCCGCAGCCAAATTAGCCACTGCTAATGCAAATTCAGAATTTTTATTTACCAATTGATAATCCTTTGATTATTTAATACAATAATTATATCACAAATAAACATTAAATAAAATAAAAGTAAAATGACAAGACCACTTGCAGATTTAATGAGACCATCAACGATAGATGAAATCGTTGGTCAAACTGATTTATTGGGCGAAAACGGCTTTGTTCGCCGTATGGTTGAAACTAATAATTTATCTAATCTAATTTTATGGGGGCCTCCTGGATGTGGTAAAACAACCATCGCACGCGCGTTGGCTAATTCAATAGATATGGATTTTGTTCCAATGTCTGCTGTATTTTCTGGAACAGCAGATATAAAAAAAGCGATGGACGCAGCACGTATGAATCGCGACATTGGTCGTAATACAATTTTATTCATAGACGAAATTCACAGATTTAATAAAACCCAACAAGACACCCTGTTGCCATACCTTGAAGATGGAACGGTTGTTTTTGTTGGTGCGACAACTGAAAACCCAAGTTTTAATTTGAATAACGCATTACTTTCACGTTGTCATATTGGTGTGTTAAAACCGCTCTCTACGGCAGATTTATTGGTTTTAATAGAACGTGCCGAAAAATTTTTAAATAAAAAATTGCCTTTGACCAAAGATGCAAAAACATACCTTGCAAAAATGGCTGATGGTGATGCAAGATTTCTTTTGAATACCATAGAATACATCGCAGGTGCAAATTTCAAAAAGAATTTATCCGAAGAAGAATTAGATAAAGCAATTCAAAAACGCGCACCTATGTCTGATAAATCTGGCGATGAACATTATAATTTAATATCCGCAGTTCATAAATCTTTGCGTTCATCTGATACAGATGCGGCACTTTATTGGGTTGCACGCATGATGACTTCTGGTCAAGACCCAAAATATATTTTGCGTCGTTTAACAAGATTCGCCATGGAAGATGTTGGTCTTGCCGATCCAAATGCCATGCAAATCGCCCTATCCGCTTGGCAAATTTATGAAAGAATGGGTTCACCCGAAGGCGACATAGCAATAACAGAATTGGTTATATATTTGGCAACTGCACCAAAAAGTATTTCTGCATACAAGGCACAATCTGCTTCTTATAAAACAGCCCAAGAAACAGGCAGTTTAATGCCACCAAAAAATATTTTAAACGCCCCAACCAAGATGATGAAAAATTTAGGTTATGGCAATGGTTATGTTTATGACCCTGAAACAGAATCAGGTTGTAGCGGACAAAATTGTTTTCCAGAAGAAATGCAACGCGTCAGTTTTTACAAACCAGTTGAACGCGGTTTTGAACGCGAAATCAAAAAACGTTTTGAATATTGGAATTCTTTCAGAAAAAAGAATTAAAACAATATCTTTATATTGAATCCAAATTGTAATTTGTGTTCTTGCAATTCGTAATCAATTTTACCAACATATTGTGTATTACCATATTGACGCAACAATTTAAAATTCAACCATTCTTGGTTATCTAATAATCTTGTATTCGTAGATTTACGCAAATCAAATCCGATACCAGCGCGCCAATCATATCTGAAACGAAAATATGCTTCTGGGATAAAATCAATATAAGACAAACCACGACCATCATCAAAAACCCAAGTTGATTTTATTGTTCCAGCCAATGTGATTCCAGTATATTGACGACCAAATCTTAACCCAGCATAATATGAAGAATCTGCATATTCAGGCGAACGAACACGTGAAGAACCCCATAATTTCAAACCGAATAAAACATCAGATTTAATACGCCATTCACCTGTTCCATGATTCATACGATATGTTCCACCAAATTCAGTTGCGCCAAAACCATTTTGATCTTCACCTGAAAAATCAATTTGATAAAGCATATTTAAATGAACGGCAAAATTTGGATTTACACCATAACCAATAAATTGACCAAATCTGATTTTTTCATCTGCTGAATATATAGAAGTATCAGATAAAAACTGATTATCCCCCACCAAGAACAAAGGATCAGATGTATCATTTGATAATATATTTTTAACTGCTGGTGTTATCTGACGTCTTTCATAATTATCAGATTTTGTTTGATTATATGAATTGTTTGCCGGTGCTTCTATACTTTCTTCTTCTGCATAAGTATCAGATAAAATCACACCTTCGGCATTTGCGTTAACCGCGACAAACAACCCAGCCAAAAACATCAGATATTTTTTCATAATTTCACACCAACTTTATATTATTAGAAATACAATATACCTTGAACCCCGACTTTGAATTCATTGTATTTATTGATTTTGTAATCACCAAATGTATACAAGATTTTTGAATTCGGATCTAATTTCTGATCAGCAGGAATAGAAGAATCAGATGTATCTGGTATTGCTGTTGGGTTTAAATCATAATTGTAATATTTTTTGATTTTGCCCTTGCCTGAATCATACAAAGCAGTAGAAGCATATATATTCAAAGCGAAATTATCACCTGGTTGTATTCCAAATTCACCACGTAAATTTAATTGGTTATGCCAATCAAATGAACCATAGGTTAATTCTGCTTTGGCAGTTAAATATTTATTAAATACTGCGAAAGCGCCAACCCCACCTTCGAATTGGAAAACATCTTTGGAATCATTGAAAGACAACATCAACCAATCACCATCGCTTTCTTTCATATATGCACCATAAACGCTGTTATCTAATTTAGAATAAGAACCGCGAACAAGTCCATAGAATGTTGTACGATTAATCTTGGTACCTAATTTCAATTCACCCATAAATGTATTTGCAGCATCTTTTTGATGTTGGAAATAACCTGACAACATACCGATATATTCAGGTGTATCTAAGAAACGGCCCTGTAAACCGATACCAAAAATATTCAATCCAGAAGTAGATGTTTTTGTACCAGCACTACCATCAGACCAATCTTTGATTTCCATTGTTGTTTTGTCATATTGTGCCATCAACATCAAAGCCAATGTATCTGTTAACCCATAACTTATATCTTCTTTGACTGCGAATTGAGCTGTTGTTTCTTTTGCTTTCATAACTTCTGTGAATTGTAAATAATCAGAAGTTAAAACATTACCTGCTGTTGTTGAAGAACCATCAAGATCCATAATATTAGCAGATAATAATGTGATATCCATATTGGCACGTGCATAAGAAACATCTGTCACAGAACCAAATCTGCCCTGTAATGGTTGGAAGAATGGATGAGCCAAGAAAAATTTACGTTCTTGGGAAGTTGTACTTCTTTTTGTTGTTCTTGAACTCTTTTTTGAAGATTCATATCTTCCATTTGAAGATGTTGTTGTCGCTTTTCTTGATTGAACAGGTTGAGATGCCCCAGCATTATAATAAAAATTATTTGTTATTGTATTTTTATAACCACCTGTTTTACGACTAACAGAACTTGTCTTATAAGCGCCCCTTTGACTTGTAGTAGAACGATATGGTGCCGCTTCTGCAGCGATTAACGGCATAATTCCAAGCACAGCCAAAGCAACCAAAGATTTTTTCATAAAAAAACTCCTTTCATTTTTATTAGATTATATCATAAAAATTGACTATAAAAAAGACAAAATATCAAAAAGTATAAATTTATGCTATACGATATTTACCACCAGATTCTTTGACAATAAAACCATCTTGTTCCATTTTTTCAATCAAAGATGTTGCAATATTATAAGAAACATTCATGACTCTCTGCACGAAAGAAATTGTAGGGTTATTATTTTTCAAAACTAATTCTTTCGCTTTATCATATTGTTCTTGATTAAATTCCATCATAAAATCCTTTATAAAATATGACGTTTACCACCAGCATCAACACTTATAATACCTTCGCTTTCCATACGTTCGATTATGGACGCCGCTTTATTGTATCCTATGCCTAATCTTCTTTGAATATAAGAAATCGTAGGTCTTTTATCACGTCTGACAATTTCTACTGCCTGTTCATAAAGGTCGTTTGATTTTGCTTCCTTAGATAGTGGCATTCCAGGTATTTCTTCCCCAGAAGTATCAGCATCTGTCACACCTTCTGCATAAGTTGGTTCGCCCTGTTCACGCCAGAAATCAGCGACACGTTTTAATTCTTTATCATCAATCCATGCACCATGTATACGCACAGATGGACGACCAGATTCACTAAATAACATATCACCACATTTCAATAAATTTTCAGCACCCTTTTCACCTAATGCAGTTATAGAATCAAGATTAGAACGTGCATGGAAAGATATACGTGTTGGAAAATTAGATTTAATAACCCCAGTGATAACGTCAGCAGATGGACGCTGAGTTGCCATAATTAAATGGATACCAGCAGCACGTGCCTTGGCTGCCAATCTTTGAACGCACATTTCAACATCTTTACGTGCAACCGACATCAAATCTGCAACCTCGTCAATAATTATCATCAAATATGGCATATCAGATAAATCTACATTACGTGTTTCATATTCGTATTCGCCAGTTTCTTCGTCTGTACCAACAACAACCTGTTCTGTTAATACTTCCCCGCTTTCACGCAAAGATTGAACTTTGGCATTATAATCAGCAATATTACGGACAGCCATTTTCTTTAATTGCTTGTACCTTTCTTCCATATCACGCACAGCCCATTTCAAAGCATTAACTGCATCATTTGCGTCCGTAACCACAGGTGTAATTAAATGTGGAATACCTTCCCAAACAGCAAAATCAATCATCTTTGGGTCAATAATCATCAATTTACCCTTGTCCGGTGTGAAATGATAAAGGAACGATGTAATTAAAGATTGAACGAATACTGACTTACCCGTACCAGTATGTCCTGCAACCAACATGTGTGGCATCTTTGCCAAATTATAATACATTGGTTTTCCGTCAATTCCCAACCCCAAAGCCAAAGGTATTTCAAATTTAGATTCTGTAAATAATGGGTCTGCCATCAAAGATTGATATCGAATTGGTTTATGTCCGTAATTTTCAATTTCAACACCCAAATATTGTGTTCCAGGTATTTGTGCTATACGTATTTTTTCCACAGCCATCGCACGTGTCATATCTTTTGTTGTATTTATAACCTGATCTACACGTGTTCCTGGGTCTGGTTCAAATTCATATTGTGTAATCACAGGTCCAGGGTTAATTCCGACCACTTTTCCATAAATACCATATTCTTCAAATCTATCCTGAATAGATTGTGCAATACGTTTATGATCAGCAGTTATAGCATTTTTATTAAACACTGATTTTTCCAATAATTCAGGTGGCGGCAATTCGTATTCATGTTCTTCTTCATCTTCTGTTGTTTTAGCAGCCCTTTTACGAGATGCTTTTTTGCGTTTTGGTTTTTCTTCTACCACTTCTTCTTCA
>JAFZIM010000037.1 GCA_017554365.1 Alphaproteobacteria bacterium
GCATCAGTACGCATATATGTAATTAATCCGTGTTCGTATAATTTTTGCGCTGTCGCCATTGTGCGTTTAGATGAAAAATATAATTTACGCGCTGCTTCCTGTTGAAGTGTAGAAGTTGTAAATGGTGCAGATGCGTGTCTTTGTGTTTTTTTCTTTTCTATATTTGATATTTTACCAATCGTAGGTGTTGATATAGAATCTGTAATTTCATCAACCATAGATTTATTTTTTATGGTTAATTTTTCTATCTTTTCATCATTATATTTAACAAGACCGGCTGAAAATTCAGAATTATTAAATTTACAATTTGCGTCCAAAGACCAATATTCTACTGGCTTAAATACATCGATTTCTTTTTCTCTATCTACAACCAATTTAACAGCAACTGATTGAACGCGTCCGGCAGATTTACCAAGATTACGACGCCATAATAATGGGGAAATTCCAAAACCAATTAAATAATCAAGTATTCTGCGAACAAGATATGCATCAACCAAATTATTATCAATTTCACGTGGATTTTTTAATGCTTCCAATATAGCGTTTTTTGTAATTTCATGGAATGTCACACGATATATAGGTTTATCTTTTAACACACCACGAGATTGCAAAATATCGTTAATATGCCATGCAATAGCTTCACCTTCGCGGTCAGGGTCTGATGCAAGATATATTGCATCTGCTTTCTTTAATTCATCAATTATCAATTTTAATTGTTTTTCTTTGCCGTCCATGATTTGCCATTTAGGTTTAAAATCATGTTCTATATCAACAGAACCAGATTCTGGAACCAAATCACGAACATGCCCTATGGAAGCAACAACACGCCAACCAGAACCAAGATATTTTTCAATGGTTTTTGCTTTTGATGGTGATTCGACGATTAAAAGATTCATTTTTTAAAACCCCCATGACGATAATTGTTGGTCTTTGTGGATATGAGCACTTTGACATAAACCAAATCCAAAAAGCAAAGATATCAAACTGCTTCCACCAAAAGACATTAATGGTAATGGAACACCAACCGTTGGTAATAATCCCAACACCATGGATATATTTATAAAATAATAAACAAAAAAGTTCAACATAAAACCAAAACACACTAATTGACCGAACCTGTTAAGGCATGTTTTTGCCGCCCAAAATAACATTATTGTTATAAAACTATATATAACCAAAAGCATAAAAGCACCCATAAAACCAAATTCTTCGCCCAACATAGTAAATATAAAATCTGTCTGTTTTTCAGGTAAAAATGATTGCTGAGATTGGGTTCCAGAAATATAACCTTTGCCGACAACGCCACCAGAACCAAAAGCAATTTTTGCCTGATTAATCTGATATCCGGCACCTTTTGGATCAAGATTAGGATTTATAAAAGTAATAATTCTGTCGCGTTGATAATCGTGCAGGGCGCCATACCAAACCGCTGGGGATAAAATCACACCTAATATAAATGCTATTAAAAACCATTTTTTATTTGCACCAACAACCCAAAACATACCAAATGTAATTAAAGCAACCGATATACCTGTTCCCAAATCAGGTTGTGCCGCAATAAATATAAAAGGCATAAATAATAATAACAAAGGTATTAAATAATTTTTAAATTGAGATAATTCAACACTATTTTGCCAAGAAAAATAACGCGCCAAAGCCAAAACCAATGCTATTTTTATAAATTCTGATGGTTGAATATTTATAAATCCCAAAGATAACCATCTTTGCGCCCCCATTCCGACATCACCAATAAAAGTGACTAATATAACCATAATCAATGCTATTGCGTATATAAAATATGCTGATTTCACCCATATTTTTATATTAGAAAAAGAAACCAAGAAAAACACAACGATTCCTAAAATGATTTTCATCAATTGTGATATAGCGTATGGAAACCATGAACCACCACCAGCACTAAATAATACAATCAAAGAAAAAATTAAAACGACTATCATAGGTATAAATAAAAACCATGAAAAACGTGCAAGTTTTTCACTAAAAGTCATCATATTAGCATTAGATACACGTGTTATAGCCATTATTTTAATAATTCCTTCATTACTGCTGCGCAGGCATGTGCCGCAGGTGATGAACCACCAGCATGTTCCATTATCACACATACTGCATATTTAGGTTTATCAGTTGGTGCATATCCAACAAATAAACCATGGTTTCTTAGATTCCAAGATAATTGTTCTGTGGTTAAAACACCAGTTTTTCTTTCTTGTTTTGAAATATTACGAACCTGAGAAGTCCCGGTTTTTCCACCCATTTTTTTACCATTAACATTGATAGCACTGCCTGATGCTGTGCCACCTTTCTGGGTCACTTGTTCAAGACCTGTTAAAACATGTCTTAAATTCTTTTCTTGGAATCCCAAAGATTTAAATTTAGGTTTTTTATCTGTATAAATTAAATGTGGGACAATTTCTTTATTAGATGCAACCCTGGCAATCATAATCGCCAATTGTAAACAATTTGTTAAAATATATCCCTGACCGATACCAGATATAATTGTGTCGCCATGAACCCATGAAGAGCCTACATTTTTTTCTTTCCATTTTCTATCAGGCAAAATTCCAGGCATTTCATGTGCCAAGATATCATCCATATATTTTTGGTTAAGACCCAATTTTAATGCCATATATTTTATGACATCTATACCAATCTTTAATGCCAATTGATAAAAATAAATATCGCAAGAATGTTTTAACGCGCCATATAAATCTACATATCCATGCCCGTGTTTTTCCCAGCAATGATATTTATGATTTCCATATTCCCAATATCCAGGACAGAAAACTTTTTCATTTGGTGATATTGCACCACTTTCAAGTGCTGCCAAAGCAACAACAATTTTAAATGTAGAACCTGGGGGATAAAGACCTTCGATGGTTTTATTCATAAAAGGTTTTCCAATATTTTTTAATAAATCTGAAATATATTCTTCACCATCATCGCGTTTGAAATTATTTGGATTATAACTTGGTGTAGAAGCCATAGCGAGAATAGAACCTGTTTCTATGTCTAATACAACACCGCAACCAGCAGAATGTATAGCCAAAGAATCATATAAAACTTTTTGTACGTTTTCACGTATAGTTGTTTTTATATCATTACCAACTATTGGTTTTATAAATTGTGATTTATCTTCGCCTGTGATACGACCAACGGCATTTGTAATGAAAACCTGTTGACCTGTTGTTCCAGCCATTTCGTCATTAAATCTTTTTTCAAGACCTGTAATTCCAGATGTAAAAAATGGATTGTTTGGAACACTTTTCTTTGGTGCGCCAACATAACCGAATATTTGCGCCCCAGCAGGCCCAAGTTCGTATACACGTGAAAATCCGTCTGTTATATGAATTCCAGGAATGTTTTTAGCAACCAAACCAGCCAATGTGTTCCAATCTGAATTTTCTGAAATCAACACAGGTTGAAAAGCGCGTTGTTTTTTTATTGTTTTCCAAATTCTATCAATAGTTTTTTTTCTAAGATTTAATTCTTTGCCAACAATGTCCATCAAAGAATTTATATCATCAGTTTCTTCTGGGATAATATATATTCTGTAAATTGGAATATCTCTTGAAATAACATTACCAGATTCAGATAAAATATTTCCACGTTGTGGCATCATTGCTTGGATACGGAAAGAATTGTTTTGGCTTTTGCGGGTATATTCTTTGTAATTAAAAACCTGCATTTGCAACATGCGTAAAATCAATGCAGATGTTAAAATAGCACCGCCTGTCAAAAACAATGCACTGCGTCTATTAAAAGTACGTGCTATTTCTGTATCTATCATTTTTCTATCCATTTATTCATGGCAACTATTGGTGGATACAAAATACCCAGCCATGCAAACAGCCATAAATTATTTACCATATTCATAAATGTAAAACCGCCAATTGTTAATATAAAACATCCAATTCCTGTGAATAACAGAAAAATATGTATTGCATCATTATCCATACGCGATACATCAAAATATTTTTGAAACCCGTTTATTGCATAAAATAAACAAAACAAGAAAGTCCAAAGCAATAATAAATTACATCTGTAATCTATTAAAAAACAAAATATCAAAGCAAATAAACTATAATTATTTTTAGGTTTAACAAATGAATAATAAAAAATAGGAATCAAAGCCAATATTCCAGCAGGATTCCAAAAAGGAATAGCCAAATACCATAAAATCAAAGTGATTATAAATGGGAATATATGTTTAAGAAATAAAATTACATTTGCCATTATTTATAAGACCCCTGATTATTGTATTGCAATACCATTACGCGTGATATTTGATTTGGTTTCAAAACATCAATATGTTTTTCGTCTGTCATTTCACCAATATATATACCAGATGGCAAAATACCACTAATATTACTTGAAATAACTTTCAAACCTTTGCGTGCAACAAATTGCGTATCACTAAAAAATCCAATAGATGATTTAGATTTTCCATTTCCCTGTAAAAATCCTGAAATATCTGTACCAGAAATTCTGACAGCAATATTAGTATTAGAATCATTCAAAGCACGCACACGGCAAAATTGTGAACCACAATCTATGATTGTTCCAACCAATCTGTTATCAAAAGAAACAACAACCATACCTGATGATAAACCATCTTTCTTGCCACGATTTATTAAAAATGTTGTGTGATAAAAGGCAGAATCGTCAAATTGTATATCTGCAACCACAGAATTAAAAGGCGATGCTTTGATAACATTTAATTCGTGTTCAAGTTTATTTTTTTCTGAAATAGCCACTTCACATTCATGATTATTAGCCATAAGTTCGTTCAATTGTCGTTTTAATTGCTTGTTTTCTGAACGAATAGTGGCAGTTTCACGAAACCATTCAATGCTATTTCCAACGGCGCGTACAGGCCAAGTGACAATTTGACCTGCAAAATTAGCAACTGGTAAAACAATATGTGCTAAACCATTCATAATGGTATAATCTGGCTTTGCCACCATAATATATATGATAAATATAGGCAAAACAGCCGCAGCCAAGGCAGATTTTATCAATTTAGCCAATTTAGAAGATAATTTATTATTATTCATGTTTTCAACTTTAATCGTAAAAACACAAAGATTCAATAAAAACTTGATTTTTCTTTTTTATCTGTCAAAATAAGGATACCCGAAATGGCAAGGCATTGCCACGAGGATATAAAAAAAGGATAGAAAATGCCAAAAATGAAAACAAAATCTTATTTGAAAAAACGTGCATCCATGACTGCAACTGGAAAAATCCGTGTTGCAAGAAATGCTCACCATAAATGTCTGTTGCATAAATCCAAACGCGCCAATAACGCTGGATCTAAACCACAGTACTTAAACGAAAACATGGTCGGTCAAGCTAAAATCTTGGCTCCATAC
>JAFZIM010000038.1 GCA_017554365.1 Alphaproteobacteria bacterium
GCCTATATCCTGGTGGAGCTGATCAGGCTCGAACTGACGACCCCCTGCTTGCAAAGCAGGTGCTCTACCAACTGAGCTACAACCCCAGAACTTTGCGACTTTCTTTTGAAAGCCCACATATTTTATACATTTATTTCCAAAATGTCAAATTAAAAAATAATTCAAAAAAATCCATTGACACAAGTTTTATTTTGTCTATAATAATTTTCCGTAAAAAAAGGAAATTAAAAAAAATGTCAGAACATTATAAATTTGTTATAAATGATTCAATTCGCAATCACGTCTTTAATTACATTGTTTCTATGGCTGCGGATTACCAAAATAGTAATTTAAAGAAAGAAACCATAACAAGAAATACTCAACTTGAATATGATTTAGATATGGGATATTTGTCTGTAATGTTTTTTATTCTTGATTTAGAAAAATTAACAATGCTTGACTTAAACACAGGCGTATCTCTTGATGATATTTATACTATTGGTGATGTATGCGATTTGATAACAAGCAAATTACAAACCGCAAATAAAACTGAATTATTAAATCAGGTATCTAAAAAACCTATTGATATTCAAAGTTTTTCACCAAAAATTCAACCGATTGTAAAACCTGAACAACACCCTTGTTTCTTGAACCAAGTTAAAACTCAGCAAATTGCTAACCAACCTTGGTTTCATCAGTTTTATATGCAAAACCAAAAAATGTAGTAAATAAAAAGGGCATAAAATGAAATATTCTGAAAAAGATTTAAATGTTATATCAAAATATGCTGAAAACACATTAAGAAATATATTAATAAAAACTGGAATGATTACACCAAGAGACCAATCTAAAATCAAATCGGACAGCCAGTTTTATAAAGACATTGAAGTCGATGATTTTATGGATACATTGGAAATCTTGTATTGTTTAGAAATTGAATTTGGTATTATATTTCCAGATTCAACAAAATTAACAGATGTAAAAACTATTTGTGATTTAGTTGCAAAATTATATCTTGAAAAAAGAGGCAAAAAATTAGAAAGCATTTACAATAACATTGCAAAAGATGTTATACAAATGTTATATGAAGCAACTGCACAATATTCATTTATTCCATCTGTAGAACAAGCAGAAAAAATCAATGTTTATGACATTTTATCTAAAAGCACACCTGATTATGATTTAAATTTGTTTTTAAAAAGTGTCAAAAGCAAATACAAAGTTGATATTTTCGATTTTCTTGCACATATAACAGATGTAAATTCTTTGATTGAATTTATCGCATTGGAAATCGCCAGAAAAAGCAGAAGCAGAAGCAAAAGAACATACAAAGAACACAAATATAAAACTAATGATGTCAAGGCAAATTCTAAATATAACATCATGGTAAATTTTGGCAAAGATTTAGAAGTTAATTCTTTTGTTGATACAACTGATGGGAAAAATCTATCTTTGAATTCAGATTTAGAATTCAATACAATTTTTGATTATACGACATTGGCAGCACTTACAGAAAGCAGATACCAAATCAATATTATCCCAAATGTATATAAAATGAATAAAGTTGAAGATTTGTGCGAATTAATCTTGAAAAAACGTCTTGCAAACTTCCAAAGAATGAAGGCACAAAAAATCAGAAAATAAATTCATTATCAGATATAAAAACCGCCCAAACGGGCGGTATTTTATTTTTCACACAAAAATATTGACAAATACAATATTTTGTATATAATAATCTGTGATAAAAGCAAAAAAGGTAAAAAATGTGTATTAAAAAAATGGTTCCTTTGAATGATGATAATATTTTTTATACAACAAAAACTATCATCATGTCTGGCAACAAAAAAGTACCTGTTAATTTATTAGAAAAAACATCTAAAATGCATGCTGATTTAAAACTTGATGATGTTGACATCAGTAAAATTTTGGTTGAATTAGAAAACAGATATCATTTTGCAATTCCATATTCATTCAAAGCAGAAGAAGCATTAACATTGGGCGATTTTTGCCGAATTTGTGCTGACGCATTAAATCAAAAAATTGAATTAAGAAATAAAATTCAATCAAATGACGTTGTAAAATCTGCAATACCAATTATTGCTTTCAAGAAAGATTTAATAGAAGAAAAAATCAATCAAACTTCAAGATTAAAATCTATATTTCATAGTGATAGTTTGGGTATGGATTTTTTGGATAAACAAGAATTAATTATGGAATTACAAAAAATATATCGTGTTTCCATATCAGAAGATGTTCTTAATGTAAAAGCAAACACATTGGGTGAATTTTGTTGTGCTTGCGCCAATGAAATCAATAAAAAGATTCCTTTGGATAATCAAATAAATCCACACATAACATTTTTACCTGAAAACCCAAATATCTTTACACGTATGAAATATTTTTTACAAGACATAAGGGCAAAATAAAAATGAATAACCAAGACAAAGTTTTTAAGACCATATACGATTATATGTATAGAATGTATGATATTCCTTATACCACACGAGATTCTAATTGGTATATAGATTTGGGAAGAAATGAATTTGAAAAACATAACTTGTTTGAATTCTTGAAAAAAGAATTTAATATCAAACAAATGCCATTAAATTATTTTTCTCATATTGGTGTATTGTGTGATGTAATTTCAGATATATTGGATAAACGTGATGTAGAAGAAAAAAAGAAAACAGAACGCATGGAAAAATTAAATACAAATAAATTGATAATTTGGTTTAGAACACAAATGCAAAAAATCAGAAAATAAAAACACCGCCAAAATGGCGGTATTTTTTTATTTCTTTTTGACATGAACGTCTATTTGTGGAAATGGGAAATTCAGTTTATTTTTTGGAAATTCTTTGTATATGGTTTCCAAAATATCGGCTTTGGCTGAAAATAAATCTTGCCATTTTGTCCAATAACGAATTGTCAAAGTGACCGCGCTGTCATCCAAAGAATTTAATAAAATCACAGGAGCAGGATCTTTCAAAACACGTTTATCTTTTGATAAAATTTTCATACATAATTTGCGTGCTTTTTCGACATCATCACCATAAGAAATTCCGACATTCAAATCAGTTCTGCGTTTTTCGCCCATTGATAAATTAGTTATAATTCCATTTGATAATGCACCATTTGGCAAAAATAAAACCTGATTATCAAAAGTATGAATTTGTGTAGTAAATATCATAATTTTTTTGACTATACCGGTTTTTCCGTCTGCTGTGATAATTGTATCGCCGACCTTGAAAGGTTTAAATAACAATATAATCATACCGCCAGCCACATTCTGCAAAGTTCCAGACAAAGCCATACCGACAGCCAACGAAGCAGCCCCCAACACAGCCACAATAGAAGTCATCTGAACCCCCATTGTCGTCAGCACAATAATCACAACAAATATTTTCAAAGTGATACTTAGAAACGACAAAGAAAACGAAGCCAATGATGGTTCTACATTATGAATTTTCATACCATAACTGATTGAAGCGACCAATTTTTTAACAATCCAAAAACCGATAACCCAAATTGCAACGGCAGCCAATATTTTCATACCGAAATTTGCAACAATATTTCCCAATGTTGTAATTATGGAATCAAGTGTTATATTTTGCATATTTTATCCTTTCTTTTTCGGTGAAAATTTAACAACAAAACAATAAAAATCGCAAGAAGATTTTATACGAAAAAACACCGCCCAAATGGGCGGTATTTTTTAACAAAAATGAAAGTAAGGAAAACACTTTCTTTTATTGATATGCCGGAACGCATATCAATTGCTTTATTCACCAACCTGAACAGGTGTCGGTGCAACGAAACGCCATCCCTTGAATCTTTGTCCTGGTTTGATTGTGGCCGCCTTTGGTGTTCTGATGTCTTCACCATACCTTGCGGTACCTTCATTATTTTGTCCCGCATATTCAGAATCAACATCCGTCCAATTAATTGTAATTACATTTCCATCACATATATAATTTACTGGTGAATTTTCAACAATTATCGATGCATATTCGTTCATGTTAATATTTGGATCAAAACCTAAAGATTGAGGCGATACACCAGATTTTGCCGCAGATATAACAAAAGCATGCCTGGAACTAAATGAGATTCCTGAACCCGCGCAATCTGATTCACATTCTCCCTGTTCGTAATATGGATGATCAACCGCTTCATACCAAAACGGCGATAAATTATATCCATTTATATTACTTATACTGCCACGGCATTGATTTGTTTCATTGTAATCACATTGTGATTGGCCTTTAACCAAAATATTTTTATCAGGTATTGATATTATCCAATTTCCGTTTTGTGCATTTTGACGAAAAGACGCAATATTCGCATCTTGTTGTGCCGCAATATTACAATTTATAACAGGTCCAGAAAAACCTAAAAAAATATTATTTAATTGCCTACATTCCTCTGATCCGTCTAAATTTTTGGCATACGAATATCCCAAATATGTATATTCATTATTTTGATTGGTCGCAGTTATTACCTCTGTTGCCATATTTACAAATGGTTGGAAAATTGGTTGCTGGTTGCCTTGAATTTGGCTTATCATACTGCCAAATACAACCTTTTCTGCTGATGAAAGTGATTCCCAAAAAGCCCCCCAATTATCCAAACCTTCTATTACTTCTGCTTCAAAATAAGAATCAGGGACCCCCGTTATATCTGTTCCTTGCGCCTGTGCAATTTGTTTCATCAGTGTGACACCCTGGGCGATGGTTATATTTGGTCTTTTATGATAACCACTCACACAATCAAAACTGATTGAACATGTTGGCGCAACCGCATTACATGTCGAACCATAATGTTGGGTTCCGTTTGATGTTTCAAGTCCATAACTGACATTTGTTGAATGTGCCGGCGCACTTGGGTTCGTACAAGATGCGGAACATGTTTTATAACAACTGGCATTTGTTGAACCTGTCCCACTTGATAAAGTATACGAACCATCACCAAGTGTCGAACATGATGTTAAACCCTGGGCTGAATTTGCATTATATGTGACATCACCACTTACCCCCGGACAGAATGAACCCGGTTGGTCGCATGATATTACGCTTTCGCCACCCGCAGGTAAATATTGTCCCTCACCAATTTGGTATAAAATATTTTCGTATTCTGCAACCGCGTTTACTTCGTTTTCATATACACCCGCCATA
>JAFZIM010000039.1 GCA_017554365.1 Alphaproteobacteria bacterium
ATGTTATACGCGTGTGGCGGTGGTGAAGAAATCAAACCGGAACGTCCATTGGAAGATATTTACGCAGACGCATACAAAGAATTTAACAAAAAGAATTATGAAGAAGCGGCTGAATTATTCCAAACTGCTGAATCACAGTATCCGTCTAATCCATGGTCTGCTGATGCGCTGGTTATGATGGCATATTCAAGATATATGGATAAAGATTTTCCTGGGGCTATATTGGCCATAGATAGATATATGCGTTTTCATCCAGGACACAAAGATGTTGCGTATATGATGTATTTGCGTGGCATGTGCTATTATCGTCAGGTAAGTGATGTAAGACGCGACCCTGGAATGTCTGCGTATGCTTTGCAACAATTTCAGCAATTGGTTGAAAGATTTCCAAAATCTGAATATGCAAAAAATGCAGAAAATAAAATACTTATCTTGAAAAATTACATAGCCGGAAAAATAATGTATGCGGCTCGTGAAGATATGCATAATAAAAATTGGACTTCTGCTATATCAAGATTGCAATCTATTTTGTCAGGCGCACAAGAAACGGTTATGACCCCAGAAGCGATGTTCCGTTTAACAGAATGTTATAATGCTATTGGTTTGCCGGAACAGGCAACAGGTTATACAGATATGTTGCGTAAAAATTTCCCAGATAACGAATGGACTAAAAAATTAGATAAATAAAAAAGCCACAAAATGTGGCTGTTTTATTATTTTATATTTTGATTGTTTTTATACCACCAATCTCTTACTTTTTTATCTACTGGTATTGGTGCAGCAGGGGTTGGGCCTGTTTGACCATTATAATGACTATTTGGGTTCAAATCATAACGTTTTGTTGTTCCCTTAAATTCATCATAATAAATCTGACCAATTCTCATAAATGGTTGAAGAGGGGTGCTTGTTGCAACACGAATTTCAAGTGTCCAGTTTCCACAAAAGCCATCATCACCACGACCTGCTGTATGATGATTTAATATGAAATTACGACCAACGCTTGATTTTCCATCTATGTAAGGGAATAAATTATATGTTTCTGTATATTCTATGGTTGAACCAAGATAGCAGAATTGAGGGTTTAATACTGCGCCTTCTTCTGGTAATTCAAAAGATATAGTTTCTTTTTTTACAAAAGGGTTAATCATAAATTTTGGATTACGAATATCGTATTCAGGATCGCCACTTAGATATCTGTGCCATGGGTCTTTTTCAGGATTTTCATAATCGCGCATTTCTGGATCAAACCAATCTTCCATTGTGTATTCTTTGTCTTTGTCAAATGGAATAAAAACTCGCATGCCATAAGGAATAGTGTTTTTATAAACTTTTAACATAGGGTGCAAATGTAAATCGTAACTATTAGAACCCAAACATTCACTGAAAAAAGGTTCAATGATAATATTAGGTTTGCCGTAAGATGGATTGTCTTTTTGAGGCGGGTTCTTAGGATTAAATAATTTCATCTGTAATTTGATTTCTTCACGGCCTAATTGCATTTTTGTTTCCTTATGGTTACTCCTGCTCCCCCTGTGAAAAGCAAGATAATATAGAAATTGCCTTTTTTCAAGGTTTTTTTGTTGAGTTTCCAAAATTGTGTGGTATCTTTTAAAGTATGAAAAAAACATATTCTGGCTTTATAGCGATTATCGGCCCAACCAATGCCGGTAAATCTACTTTGTTGAACCAAATTATGGGGCGCAAGGTATCTATTGTTTCACACAAAGTTCAAACCACCCGTACACGTCTACGTGCTGTGAAAATGGTGGGTGATAAACAATTGATTTTTGTTGATACACCTGGGGTTTTCAAACCTTCACGCAGATTGGATAGGGCGATGGTTGGTGCTGCTATGTCTGCGATGGACGAAGCAGATGCAGTTTTATTATTGGTTGATGCACAAAAAGGCATAACAAAAACAATAGAATATTTATGCGAAAAAATTAAAAATCACAAAAATTTATTTGTTGCGTTAAATAAAGTTGACGCAATATCTAAAATTGATTTGTTGCCTATGGTTGCTTCGTTATCACAAATGGCGGAATTCAAAGAAATATTTATGATTTCAGCCCTTAAAAATGACGGAATCAATCAAATGTTGGAATCTTTAAGCGCGGTTATGCCTGAATCTCCATATTTGTTTGATGCAAAAGACGCGTCTGATGTTCCTGATATGTTATATTTATCAGAATTAACACGTGAAAAGGTTTATAAATATATTCATAAAGAATTGCCTTATCATATCAACGTTGTCACAGAAAAAGTTGAAACAGATGCCGAAGGTGTGCTTGATATATACCAAAAGATAGTCGTTCAAAACGAAGCACACAAAAAAATTGTTATTGGTCGCGGTGGGGAACAATTAAAGAAAATTGGTACATCTGCCCGTCATGATATCCAAGACCAATGGGGTGTAAATGCCAGATTACATTTGTTTGTTCGTGTTGAACCTAATTGGGAAAATACCGCAGAAAATTATACAGAACAAGGCCTGGAATTTAAATAAAATGTTGCACACATCTGATTTTGATTTTGATTTACCAACAGAATTGATTGCTTCACATCCCTTACATGAAAGGGACGCATCGCGTATGTTGGTTGTAGATGGTGAATCCATAGATGATAAACATATTCGTGATATGGTTTCTTTTATTAAACCTGGGGACGTGGTTGTTTTTAATAATTCACGTGTTATACCTGCGCGATTTGAAGCCAGCGGTCATGAAATCACATTACACACATCTGTAAATGACAAAGATTGGTGGGGATTGTGTAAAAAGTTTAATAAAATCAATGTTGGTGATACATTAACAATGGTTGATGGAACAACATTAAGTGTTCTTGATAAAGATGACGAAAGTGGTTTGTTATTACACTTTAATTGCGACAATGTTTTTGATTTGTTAAATAAATACGGCAAAATGCCTTTGCCTCCATATATGAAACGCGAAGAAGAAACCGAAGATCGTGAACGTTATCAAACCATATATGCGCAACCTTTGGGGTCTATGGCGGCACCAACTGCTGGATTACATTTTACAGATGAATTATTATCTGAAATTGAAAAAGCAGGGGCAAAGATTGTAAAAATTACTTTGCATGTTGGGGCTGGAACTTGGATGCCTGTGAAAACAGAAAATTTAAACGAACATAAAATGCATTCTGAATGGTGTTGTATAACACAAGAACAGGCAGATATTATAAATAATGCAAAACGCATAATTGCTGTGGGGACAACATCAATGCGAACATTAGAATCTGCGTCTATGTTAGCAAAGAAAAATGGTGCTATGACGCGTGTAATGCCTATATGTCAAACCACAGATATATTTATTACACCTGGATATAAATTTGGGGCAGTTGATGTTTTGTTAACAAATTTTCATTTACCTAAATCTACTTTGTTTATGTTGGTATCTGCCTTTGCAGGTTTAGAAAATATGAAAAACGCATATAAACACGCAATAGAAGAAAAATACAGATTTTTTAGTTATGGTGATTGTTGTTTGTTATTCAAAAAGGATATATAAATGAAATTTGAACCTGAAATTCATCATTTATCAAACGGAATAACTTTAATCTTAGATAACGCAGATTTTGAAACAGCAAATGTACATGTTTGTTTTGTTTCTGGTTCATGTGATGAAAAGCCAGAAGAATATGGTATAACACATTTTTGCGAACACATGTTATGCAAAGGAACACATTGGTTTCCTGAATCAAAACAAAGGGCAGATTTTCTTGAAAATCATGGTGGTTGGACTAATGCGATGACAGGCGTTTATAAAATGGTACTTGATGGTCGCATTATCGCAGAAAATCTTGAATTATTATTAGAAATTATTGCAGACCAAATAAATGATTCTTTGTTTGATGAAAAGAAAATAGAAATTGAACGTGGTGCAGTAATAGATGAATTACATCGTTGTCAAGATAAACCAAGTCGTCAATTTAATTCTTTTATTCGTGAAAAAATATTTAATGTTTTTGTGCCAAATGGTTTAACAACTTTGGGTAATGAACAAAATATAAAATCTTTCACGCGTGAACAATTAATTGATTTTATGAAACGCAGATTTTCTGCAAAAAATTGCATAATAACAATATCTGGTAAAATTATAGATAAAGAATCTGTTATCAAAAAAATAGAAAATCTATTTTCTAAATTGCCAACACATAATGTCGTTCAAAATCGTGATTTGAAATATACACCAGGGGTTTTTCATAATCATAAACCAGAAAATACAAATACTCGTTTGGTTGTATTGTTTCCTTGTTTATATCCAGATGTTTACGAAAATGATTATAAAAACAGATGTATTTCAAAATTTGAACGTTATTTAAGACAAGAAATTTTGCAAGTATTACGTAATCAAAATGGTTTGGTTTATAGTTTTAATACAATAATATATGGAAATGATTTATGTGCTGCGAATGGCTTTGAAACAGAAACATCGCCTGAAAACATTGAAAAAGTAATGTCTTTGATTGCTAAAACTGCATATAAACTTTGCAACGAAGATAAAATTACAGATGAAATTTTATTAAGATTTAGAAATAGAAATAAATTAACAGATGCTTCTTTCCTTGAATCATTAGATGACAGAATTGATGCACTTGAATCTTATTATCAGAATTTTAATAGATTGTATGATTTTTATGATTCTATTGAAATAGAAAAGAAAATCACAGCCAAAGAAGTTATTGAATATTCCAAAGGTTATTTTGATGGGTCAATATCAATTATAACTCAGGGTGCTGATTTTAATGCAGATTTAAAACAAATATGGATAGATAATTTTAAATAGAGGTAATGATATGTCATTAAAATTTAATTTAAAAGCAACAGACGGAAATGCCAGACGTGGTGAAGTAGAAACTGCACATGGAACTTTTCAAACACCTGCGTTTATGGCGGTTGGAACTGCTGCAACAGTTAAAGCATTAACTATGGATCAAGTGGCAGCAACAGGAACCCAGGTTATATTGGGAAATACATATCATCTTATGATGCGTCCAGGTGGTGATTTAGTTGAAAAGATGGGTGGACTTCATAAATTCGGTGGTTGGCATGGGCCAATTTTAACTGATAGTGGTGGTTTTCAGGTTATGTCATTATCAAACCTTGTTAAAATGAAAGAAGAAGGTGTTGAATTTACTTCACACATAGATGGCGGAATTAAACACTTTTTAAGACCAGAAGATTCAGTACATATTCAACATCAACTTGATTCAAATATAACAATGGTGTTGGACGAATGTTTGCATTTACCAACGACACGCGAAAGGGCAGAAAAAAATGTAGATATGGTGACACGTTGGGCTAAACGCAGTAAAGACGCCTTTGTTGATAGGGAAGGTTATGGAATATTTGGCATAGTCCAAGGTGCTGATTATAAAGATTTACGCGAAAAATCAGCCAAAGCATTAACAGAAATTGGTTTTGATGGTTATGCTGTTGGTGGTTTGGCTGTGGGTGAACCCCAAGAAGTCATGTTTGATATGATTGCACATACAACACCTTTCTTGCCAAAAGACAAGCCAAGATATTTAATGGGTGTTGGTACACCATTGGATATATTGGGTGCTGTGGAACGTGGCATAGATATGTTTGATTGTGTTATGCCTACACGTGCAGGCCGTACTGCTCAGGCATTTACAAGACATGGTACAATGAATATGCGTAATGCAAAATTTACAGATGATGAACGTCCAATAGATGATAAATGTGGTTGTCCTGCATGTAAATTATCACGTGCATATATTCATCATCTTGTAAAATGTAATGAAATATTGGGTGCCACATTGTTAAGTCAACATAATCTTTGGTTTTACCAAGATTTAATGCGTGGTATTCGTGAAAGTATTGAAGCGGGCAAATTCAAAGAATTCAAAGAAGATTTCATAAAAGAATATACAGAAGGAAAATAAAATGAAAAAATAATGGATAATTTTATGGAATATACAAGATAAAAAACCACTTGAAAAAATACATTATAATTTAATAACATTGAATCAAAGGGAGTTTATATCATGGTAAAAAAACAAATAGAAGTTATTGATATGGGCGGTAAAAAGACCGTTGCAAAAAAGACATCAATAATTACAACTACTAAACGCGTATTTGCGATTGTTTCAGTGTTATGGATAATATTTATTGCATGGTTTCCATTGTATGTAAAAAATCATTATTCTGGTCCAATCAAAAAATCTATAGTTGTATCAATGTTCTTTGATTTACAAAGAAATATTGCAAAACAATATGAAAATTTATTGAACGGAATAAAGAAATCTATAAATCTTGAAAAACCAATTGGTGTTGCTATTGAAAAAGTAAAAATTGTCGAAGGTAAAGTAGAAAAAGTCACAGATACAACAGCCAAAGCAAAACAACAAACTAATAAAGTAAAACAGGAAACACAAAAAGTTTCTGCTATTACTGGCTTGGCTAATAAATTTGGTGTTAAAACAGACGGAGTAGATAAAGTTGTAAATCAGGCAAATAAAGCCGTTTCAACTGCTGATAAGAACATAGCAAAGGTTGATTCCGTCGCAGACCAAGTAAATAAAAAACTTGATTCAGTAAATCTGAATTAGTAAAAGTTTCCCAAACAGAAGTTGATAAAATGGTTGATGAAGCAATCAAACATCAACTTGATAAAAATTCAGGCGGTTTAGGAACTACATTGTTGACTAATTATGGGGTAAAACATGTTTATCCATGGCGTCCATCATCTTGGCCTGTGGCTGTAAAAATCTATAATGATTTAGAAAAATCAAATGTAGGTGTCGTTCAAATCTTAACAAATACTGTTAATAAATATTTCGGTTATGTTGCATGGGGATTGGTATTTGCAACTTGGGCTGTTGGGTTCTTGGTATGGATGGTCGCATTTAAAAAGGTTAAACAAATAATATCTCCATTTATTGTTTGCCCAAGATGCGGTCATACATTTGCAGATAGAAGAACAGCAATGGGATTATTAAAAGTATTTCAACCTTGGAAATGGTTTTAATTAAGAAATAAATTAAACACACCACTCGAAAGGGTGGTGTTTTTTTATGCTTATATATTGACAAATGTTAATTTTGGTCTATAATAAGAACAACGAAAAGAAAAGATAACGTCATGTATATAAAAAAAATAGAATTAGATTATGCAAATATAATGAACAGAATTTTGATGTTCCGTTTGGTAAATTCTGGGCAATCTAGTGTAAGTAATATCCAAGATAAATTAGTCAAAGAAACTTTTGATATGGCTTGTGATTTATTGGAATATTATTATGTCAGAGGCAGAAGATCAGATTTCAGATTTCTTTATAAAAATGTATTAGAAATTGTCCCTGGGCCAGAAATAAAATCAGTTATGAAACATCCAGAAATGTACGATTCTATGGTCGAAGCAAAAAAAGCTTTTCTTAAAAAAACAGCACACATGGCGGTTGCAACCAACGCTTTATCTGCTTATATGAGAAATAAAAAGCAAATAAAAACAAATGGTGAATAGTATGCAATACTATAAAAAAAATGAATTTTATAGTTGGTTGTTTTTCACAGAATTACTTTGTTCTGGGCATACATCAGAATCAAAAAAAGTTTATACATTTGCAAAAAATACATTAAATTTAGCATTTGAAATAATAGAAGATGCAGTAAAACACAATAAATATGCGCTTTTTCAAGAAATAGTAAATGCTGCTAAGAACTTAGATTTATCAAAAAAGCAAACAATATTAAGTGCTAATCAAAAAGAATTAATTTGTAGATTATATACAAAATTTGAAATCCGTATGGGTGATTTATTAGAAGAAAATATGGATTTTGCATACGGATATAATTGTTTTTTGAATACTTTGAGACGTGAAGCAAATACAAAAAAGAAATCAAAATAAAAAAGTGCTTGCATTATTAAAAAATATATGTAAAAATAAGTCCCGCAATGCGAGCGTAGCTCAGTTGGCTAGAGCGCAACCTTGCCAAGGTTGAGGTCGAGGGTTCGAGCCCCTTTGCTCGCACCAAAATTTTAAAACCACCCAAAAGGGTGGTTTTTGATTTTGTCGGCAAAGGGGCGAGTTGCGAGGCGAGGTGATTTTAATCACCGAAGTACTTTGCTCGCACCAGAATTTAACACCCTAAAGGGTGTTTTTTTATTGTTTCTTTTGTCTTGATGATTTGATAATCATAAATAATACGATTGAACTAAATGTTTTTATTATAAAAATGTATTTTGTTTCTTGAAAAAACTTTAAAAATATGTTAGTGTAAAAAGTGAAGCAAGCAATGACGCGTGTTTCGGCGGATTTATATCCTAACTTGTCCTGCCTTAACGGACTAAATAAGGAGTTTTTTTATGTCAAAATCTTTATCTGAATCTAAATTCTTTTCTGTAAATTCTCCAGAACAAGATGAACAAGAACGTCAATGTTTATTTGAAAATATTGATTTGTTAATCGAAAATACAGATTTAATCTGCAAAAGAAAAAGATATTCAACTATACCTGTGCCAGGAATGGGGTGTGGAAATTCCATTGCTGGCGGTGAAAAATTTAATTTAGCTGTATTGTTGAAGTTGTGGACCGAAACACGCTGGCACGAAGATTCTAAGTATTATATTTTTGCTTCTGGTTCGGGACTAAGTGGTTGTAATACTACATGGTGGTATAATGCTGAAACCAAAACCATAGAATCTGGGACTTATATACCTTTTTTAAAACTTTGTTATACTGGGTTGTATTATGCCAGAAAAAAAGACCCGTATAAAGATAATACCCCAACAGGTCTTTTGGGTAAACGTGAAAAGAAATCTTTTTCAGAATGGAGTAAAAATATGGGCCAGGGGGCTTATATTGTTCCAGAGAAAAAGAAGCCAAGAAAAATAAGACCTTTATCTATTTGTGAATTGGTTGATAGATTAAAATCAAGAATTCTTTAAACATAGATTTGTTTTTTCCTTTTACTGCGTATTGAAAAATACGCAGTTTTTTTGCCTAATACTAAATTTATTGTTGAAAAATCTAAATAATAATGATATAAATTATACTTGTAATAAATCACAAAAGGGTGGTTGAACAATGAAATTATGTATTAAACATTTTTTTAATTAATGGTGCGACCATCAAAACAATTTGACGGACGCACTTATCTGTGTCCGTTTTTTTATGCAAAAAAAGGAAAAATAAAATGGCTGAAAATACAAATATATCTACTAACGAATTAGAAGCACGTTTACAAAAGGTCGAAAATATTAAACAACGTGATGGTGTTGTTTGGAAAGACAAATTTGAACGTTCTCATAAAATTAGTGAAGCACGTGAATTGGCTGACGATACATCTGTGGTGTTGGCTGGTCGTGTGACTGCTCTTCGTTGGTTGGGTAAATTGATGTTTGGCCGTATTTATGATATCGAAGGCGAAATTCAATTTTCTATGTCTCGTGAAGAATTGGGCGAAGAAACATACAAATTTATGAAATCCAATGTTGACTTGGGTGATTTCATCGGTATTACTGGAACCCTTTATCATACAACAGCAGGGGAATTAACAGTTCGTGTTTCTAAATATGAAATCTTGGCTAAGGCATTACGTCCATTACCTGAAAAATATCATGGTTTGACAGATACTGAAACACGTTATCGCCAAAGATATTTGGATATCATTTCAAATCCAGAAGCACGTAATGTATTGCTTGGTCGTTTTCAAATGACACACAATTTGCGTGAATATATGAACAGAAACGGATTCTTGGAAATAGAAACACCAATTATGCAAAATATTGCATCTGGTGCTGCTGCAAAGCCATTTACAACACACCATAATGCTTTGGATGCAGATTTCCAATTACGTATTTCACCTGAATTGTTCTTGAAGCAGGCAATTGGTGCAGGTTTTGACCGCGTTTACGAAGTCGCAAAAGATTTCCGTAATGAAGGTATGGACGCAATGCATTTGCAAGAATTTACCATGATTGAATGGTATGCTGCATATTGGGATTACAAACGCAACATAGATTTTACTTGGAATATGGTTCAAGAATTGATTCAAAAGGCACGTGGTACATTACAAATCGAATACCAAGGCACTATGTTAGATTTCAGTAAATATGAAATGATAGATTATACTGCAAAAATGAATGAATTGTTCGGTTGCAATATACTTGATTTTGATGATGTCGATAAATTGCGTAATCAATTGGTTGAACAGGGTATGTTCCCAGCAGGCGAATTAGATGATTTAAAATCTATACCTACATTGGTTGATTATGTCTATAAACGCAAAATCCGTAATCAAATAGTTCAACCTACATTCTTGTATAATTATCCAACATATATGGTGCCATTGGCTCGTCATAATGACGAAGATGACCGCAGATTAGATATGTATCAATTATTGGTTGCTGGTGGCGAATTATGCAAAGGTTATTCAGAATTGGTAAACCCAATACAACAATTACATGCTTTTGAAGAACAGGCCAAAAATATATCTAATGGCGAAGAAGAAGCATTTAATCCAGATAACGATTTCGTTCGTGCTATGGAACATGGTTTTCCACCAATTTCTGGTGTGGGTATGGGTATAGACCGCTTGGCTATGATTGTGTTTAATCAGCCAACAGCACGTGATGTAATCTTGTTCCCAATAATGAAATAATTATAAAAGGATTATTTATGGCTAACGAAACGAAAACAGAAGATGTTTTTCTGTTGACAAAGCAACACGATGAAAAGAATCTGGCGATAATAGAAGAAGCATTAAAGTCAGGTCGTATAGATGTTGCTACACATGATTATTTGGTAAATTTATACACTGACGCTATGAATTGGTTCCGCGAAGTGTTTTTATACATTGGTAAATGTTTTGGTGCGCCAAAAGCAGCAGTTCATGAATACGATTATGAAAATGATGCTGTTATAGACAGACCTATAACAATATCTTCTATTAATCCACTTGAACCATATTTGGTTAACCATCGTCTTGATGAAGACCCAATGCGTAATCAATTTTTTACTACAACCAGAGGACACCAAATTGATTTGGCTGTGTCTTCTATCGTTACGGTTATAGTTGGGGCGCAAAAAAGTGTATCCAGAGCATTAGATAAAATTACAGGCAAATATTATACAAATTATACAAAGGAAGTTGTTGAAACAACATACAATGTAATTGCAAAAAGCGGACGTGTTGCATCTGCAAAAGCAGTTTCAGAAAAAGTTGAAGAAGCACTTTCAAAATCTTTTATTACAGATGCTTCTGTATTGGTTTTAGGTATTGTTGGTTCAGGATATCAACAAATTTCTGCCGATTTAGTGCGTGCTTTGGATAAAATCAGAACACCTTATGAAAGATTAGAAGATGTTTGGCGTATTAAATGTTTGTTTGATTTGGTTCCTCAGGCACGAACATTTATTGAAAGAATCTGCAAAATGTGGCCTGATAAAATTATTGGTGTATATGATGAATTCTTTAATATCACAAACCCAAGGGGCTATCGTGATGCTAAATTGATTTTGAATATAGGAACCAAAGACAAAGTTGTTCCTATGGAAATCATTTGTCAGGTTAGAACATTCTTTGAATTTGAACATCAAACACATGGGGTTTATGAAAAATCTCGTCGTTCTAAGAATCAGGCAAATAAAACAACACTTGAAACACAAACAGAAACTTTGCATATCGAAGGTGTAAAGAAATATAATGCTATGATTTGTGATTGTGTTGATGATTTGTTTGATAGAATAGGTTGGAATATTTTATACAGCGAAGGCGATGAAGATATGCTTTTCGAAGGATTTCCACAAATATCTACAATATATTATCCACAAAAAATAATGGATATTATATTGGAAAAAGTTGATAATGCTGTTGATAACGAAGTTTTCTTTGTTCAAAATGCACCAGCAAAATTAACAAAAGACCAAGAAATACGAATATTTAGATGGATGGCTAAATTCATATTGGTTGCTGCTATGCCTTATTCGTATGCTGATTGGTCGGTATGTACTGATACAATGTCTGGTAAATTCTTTAATTTCATAATGAAAGAATTACAACGTTATTATAAAAAATAAAGAAAAAGGGATGTGAAAAACATCCCTTTCTTATTTTCTTGCGTTTCTATGCGATTTTGATATAAAATGTAATAAGGTTATCGAAGGTATTGATAATCATAACAAAAAGCATAAAAAGGATACGTTATGCGTCAAGGAAAGGTAAAATGGTATAATGGTAAAAAGTGTTTCGGCTTTATTACCCCTGATACACCAAATGAAAATGGAAATACAGATGATGTATTTGTACATTCCAGTGCATTAAAAGCAGCAGATATTCGTTTCTTAAATGAAAACGATATCGTTGAATTTGAAGAAGAAGTTCGTAATGGTAAATTATCTGTTACAACATTGAAATTAATTCAACGAGATGAAGAATCTGCCCGAAGATTTCAAGAACGTCGTGCTGAACGCCGTCGTGCTAGGGAAGATCGCAAACATCGCGAAGAACACAAAGAAAAACGTTCTGGATTTGCGTTCTGGAAAAAATAAATTTCTATAAAATGAAATATTAAACAACCCCACTATGAAGTGGGGTTGATTTTTTATATATAAATAATTTTATTGAACTGATTCATCGTGTGCTGAATATGTTGTTCCATTATAATATACATACATTTTCTTGTTAGATTCAGCATTTATATTAAGATTCAGATTCGATGACAAAGGAATGAAATAGGTTTTATCTGGTAAACTGATAGCCAAAGATTTTGTCCCATTAGGTTTTTCATAAGATAAACACATTCTGTCGTTATCGCCAATCATCAACCATTTATTAGAACTGCATTCAAAACTTACAGGAACACATTCTGTTTTAGACATAGCACCTTCGTATAATGTTGTTGTACCGGCATCACATTTCAAACATGAAACATAAGGTGATATATCTTCTGTAAATCCTGTGTCATAGAAATAATATCCAACTGGACATTTTATATAAATTGCAGTTTCTTTGAACATTTCTGTCATTGATAATTCACTCGAATCATAATTTACATTATTAATGTTTCCAAAGAAATACGAAGGTATAAATCTGTATGTTTCGTCATTAGAATAATTTTTAAATCCGATGATTTGATTATCGCCCTTGAAAGTTTGATAAAACATCATCCATTCAGGATTACCAGATAATTCACCAAACAAATCTGTTGGTATATATCCAGATAATTTAGGGCAATTATAAAATGTTGCATTATACATCCATGGTTTTACAGGCCCGCTTATAATGCCAAATAAACCACTTGGTATAGAACCTTCAAGATTTATACAACCATCAAAAGTTCCTGAATACATATTATCTGCAGGTGCACCATAAATGTTTCCAAACAAAGCAGGTGGAATTGTGCCATATAATTTTTTACAACCGCTGAATGTGCTTGAATACATGGCTTCTTTTGGTGAACCATAAATACCAGCAAATAATGTTGGTGGTATGGTGCTTGTTATATTTTGACAATTATAAAAAGTATAATTAAACATACCATTGGCAGTTTCACCAGCAATATTTTTAAATAAATTATCTGTTAATGTTCCTGTGATACCAGTACATCCAGCAAAAGTTTTATAAAACATATAATCTATTGGTGCGCCATGAACGCCTTTGGTTGAATCATATTGGTCTGTAAATATGTATTCAGGTATTGGCGATGTTATTTGGTCGCAATTATTAAATGTTTTTATAAACCTTGGTTGGGTTGATAAAGAATTACCATTTCCAATTGTCTTGAATATTTTACCCAAAGAACCACGTATCGCAGTAATTTTATTATAAGAATTTGTTTCGTTATTATTTTTTACCATACCAAAAGTTATTGCACCTGAATATTCAAAACCATTATCTTCATCTATTTCTATATCAGAACCTGTAAAATATTCAGTAATATTACCTGACATTTTAATAGTGTGTGGTTCATGGTCGTCTGCTGAATAATAATGTTGTATTCTTTGTGGATTTGCAGTATCCATTGTGATTTTTTCTATGGTGTTGTCGCCCCAATCAATTAATAAATATCCTTTGGCTGCAACACGAAATACAAAAGGATTTGTGTGTGCTTTGATATCAATTTCAAATGCTGGTTCAATACACCCGTATTCATCCATAGTGCCTTCAACAGAAAATTTACCATCAGGACAAAGAATTTTACTTTGGTCGGCTGTTCCTGTTGTCCATGTTCCATTTGGACAATAATAACCAACAGGGCATATTCTGCATTCAACAATATTATCATCTACATATAAATATTCGCCAGAATAACAAGTATATGTTTTATCATGACATGCTTGGATTCCGATTTTGTTATTATAATCGGTTATTTGACCCGCAGGACATTCAGCACATGATACATGGCCGTCCCAATATTGACTAAATTCAGATTCTACCTGATAATATCTTTCACCACATTGTGTTGCGACGCCTGAACCTTCAAATATTCCTGACATACCATCGCCAGTATGGTTGTTGTTATCCATATTTTCAAACAATTCAGGTGGTATAAATGATTCAAGCGAAGCAGTTCCTTTGAATGTTGTTCGGAAAGATTTATCAACCAAAGACCCTGAAAAATTTCTAAATAATTCAGGTGGTATAGAACCTGTTAAGTTAGAACAACCTTCAAAAGTTGCCGCAAAAAGACGTGGTTGCGGATTTCCATATATATTTTTAAATAAATCTTTTGGTATAGAACCTGTTAAACCATTACAGCCATAAAATGTTCCAGGAAATAAATGAGGGACACTTTCACCGCTTATATTTTCAAATAAATTTTCAGGTATAGAATAAAATGGTTGGTTATCTAATGTTCCTAATTTATAACAACTTGAAAATGTTCCATCAAACATATATTGTGCTGGCTGTCCGCTGACATTACCAAAGAAATTTTCTGGTATTGGGCCTGTGATATTTTCACAGCCCATAAATGTTGCATAAAACATATAAGGCACAGGTGTTCCAGATAAATCACTAAACAAATTAGTTGGTAAATTTCCTGATAAATTTACACATTGATTAAATGTTCTGTAAAATCTTGGCTGAGTTGTTAATGAATTACCTTCGCCAATAGTAGGAAATAATTGTGCCAAAGAACCACTTATCCCAGCAACAGCAGATGCTGTATTTGTTGCTTCATCAAAATCAGTAAATGAAATAGCAGGTGTTGTAGCAACATCACTATATAATTCTGCAATACCACCAATACGTATGGTATATGTATGTTGTATTGAATAATTATGATCTATAACTAAATTTTCAGGTTGTTCGTTTCTGTATCTTCTTATTACACCATCGCCCCAATCAACATAAAATGTTCCTTTGGCCGAGATTGTAAATTTAAAATAATCTGTATAAGGTGTTGTGGTAATAGCAAATGCAGTATTTATGCATGAATTATCATAAATAAATTGATTTTCATTACAATAAGGTGTGTTATTACCACTATTACCGCCACCAGTATTTTCACCATTTTCTTCTGATATTTCACATGAATTGTTTAAAATAGTTTGTCTGAACGAAGAATTTGTCGCAATACTATATGCGCAAAGGTAAGGGCAATTTTTACGACAATTTGTATTTTTTGCTTCCCAGCCAGAAAAAGAAGTATCATTTTCTGGTTTCCCATATATTACCCAACGTTGTTTATCCAAAGAACAAGAACAACCATTATATGTTCCAGATAATGGGGTTTCTTTAACGCCACCAAAAGGTTTAGTCCATGCGTTTGAACCGGCATTACATATAGAATATCCATGTAAAGTTGCACCATTTAATTCAACAGACCATTCCATGCCACGCGTATAATAATCAATTTCAGCCATATATTGTAAATAAACCGGGTCATCATGTTCTTTGTTTGCTGCTGATGCCGCGTGAGATAAATTAAAAGAAGTTCCACTACCTGTTAAAAGTTTATAAGAATTATCATTATATTCGTAATATGTATTATTATTTATAATCACTTCTTCATCGTTATATAATACCGCTTCCAAAGGGGCGTTTGGAAAATAAGAAGTAGAATCACTTGTGATACCATCAGAACAATTTTGAATTGTTATTGCGAAAATATTATTTAAAGACAAAATAAAACACCCAATGACAAAAAATGTCATACGCAAAAAACGGCCAAAAACAGCATGTTTAGGCATGATTGGGTTCTCTTCCTTTCTTATTGTTTATATCATAGGAAAAATATGCCTATCAAGGCAAGTAATTTTTATGCCTAATCTTTATGTTTTGCCAATGGATGTGCGTTGTTATAAGCGGACATAATTTCAGACATATTAACTTTGGTATATAATTGTGTTGTAGATAAAGAAGAATGTCCTAATAATTCTTGAAGTGAACGCAAATCAGCACCCCCAGCGAGCAGGGCAGTTGCAAAAGTATGTCGCAACGCATGTGGTGTCACATAATCTGGTAATTGCAAATAATGTCTTAAATTTTCAACCACTTTTTCTGCCATTCTTGGTGACATAGGCAGACCACGAACACTGCGAAATACAGGGTCATCAACATTATAACCAAAAGGTCTGATTTCTGTATATTTTTTTAAAACTTCATTAACAGCAGGTAATACAGGAACAATTCGTTCTTTGTTGCCTTTACCAATAATTCTTAAAGATGTTGGATTACCGGCAATATCACGATTTTTTAATGATAATGCTTCGCTTATACGTAAACCGCAACCAAATATTAACACAACCAAAGCCCAATCACGCGCGGCCAACCATGGTTCGTTTTGGTCTATTTCTTTAATGGCTTGGTGCATATCTGCAACATCAGTTGTTTCAATTGCTTTTGATAATTTGCGTGGAACTTTTGGCGAAGAAATTAAACCGATTGCATCATTCTGAATGTTTTTATGTATTGCCAACCATTTATAAAATGTTTTCAGCGAAGATAAAGCACGTGCAGTAGATTTATGTGTAAATTCGCGTTTTGCACGATCTGCCAACCAAGAACGAAAAGAAATTGTATCAGCCGAAGCAACATTATCAACCCCGACCACACCGCCAACAAATTTTGCAAAAAATTTAAAGAAATCATTAATATCTGATTCATAAGCAATCGCAGTATGATTTGAATATTTTTTAGTATTCAATAAATAATTTATAAATTCTGCGATTAAATCATTCATAATTTACCTGATTTCAAAAGTTGCTGATACAGAAACAGATACTTCTGTATCTTTACTAACCAAACTGCCACCTGCGTCAAAAGAAGCGGATTCAGCAGTTGCCATTTTTGCCCCCATAATTCTGAAATTAGAATAAGGTCTTTCATTATAAGAAACATTATCATAAGACACAGATAATAATTTTCCTGCCTTTAAACCATTTGATTCAACCAATGCGTTTGCACGTGTGCGTGCATCATCAACTGCAACGGATAAACATTTTTCTAATATAGGTTTCATTGTTTCAGAACTTGTGTACATACGCAGATTTTCTGTATAAACATCATTATTACCTGCAAATTTAGTCAAAATATTTTCAATTATTTCAGGTTTTGTTGCAGAAACTTCAATTGCAATACGTGTTTCTGTTCCTAAGTCAATTGATTTTTGTAATTCGTGGTTCCATTCTGATTTTTCATAAGAATTAAAATCAGTAGTTTGCATTTTTACATCTTGGGTTTTCAGATAATCTGTAATTTCTGCAATTTTATCTGTCGCCATTTTCATAGATACAGCAGGATTTTTATCTAATGTTGTGACGCGTAAAGTTATTGCAGTTCTATCTTTTGGGGCAGAAGTTAAACATTCCCCACGAACATTTATTTTACGAATTTCTGATGGTTTATATAATGTATTAAAAGCCAAAGACATAACTGCACCCATGCCAATAACAGATGCAATCCAAACAATACTTGATTTAATACTTTTCATAATTTCTCTCTCCGTTTTTTATGGTTTTATAAACCCAACATTTTCTTTTTTACTTTCGCAATAGTGCGATTTGCAATACGACGTGCTTGTTCTGCACCACGTTGTAAAATTTCTTCTATTTCATTTGGGTTAGCCATCAATCTGTCATATTCAGCACGTTGTTTTGACAAAGCAGAATCAATCTTTTCAAACAACATAGTTTTTGCAGTGCCGTATCCCATACCACCTTTTAAAAACATTTGTCTGAATTCTTCTGTTTCAGATTCAGATGCAAATTGTTTGTATAACAAGAATATAGTTGATTCATCAGGATTCTTTGGTTCTTCTGGGGTTTTGGAATCTGTTATAATACGCATAATCTTCTTTTTTAATTCGTTGCTTGGTGCGAATAAAGGAATTGTATTATCATAAGATTTACTCATCTTTCTGCCATCAAGACCCGGTATCAAACCAATTTCTTCACCAATAATTGGTTCTGGCAATTTGAAAGTTTCACCATAAATATTATTGAAATAGCCAGCAATATCGCGTGCAAATTCAACATGTTGTTTTTGGTCTTTGCCAACCGGGACAATGTCTGAATTATAAAGCAATATATCTGCTGCCATTAATATAGGATATGTATATAATCCCATATTAACACCTGAATCAACATCTATATTAGATTCTGTATTCTTTTCAACCAATGCCTTGTATGAATGAGCGCGATTCATTAAACCTTTTGGTGTGACATTCATTAAAAATTCAGTTAATTGGTATATTTCATTTATATCAGATTGACGGAATAAAATTGTATTTTCCATATTCATACCAGCAGCAATAACCAAAGCGGCTTCTTCATAGGTATGTTGTTTGATTTCTTTGGCGTCATGCATAGCGTTCAAAGCATGCAAATCAGCAATAAACATAAAAGTTTTATGATTTTGAGATAAATCAATCAATGGTTTCAGCGCCCCAATATAATTTCCAATATGAGGCATTCCAGTAGGTTTAATTCCAGTTAAAACAATTTTATCGTCCATAATAATCTACCTTTTTTACTAAATATAATGATAACACAATAGTATTGAAAAAGCAAGATATCGCAACAAAAAACCGCCAAAATTGGCGGTTTAATTTTTTTATCTCGTAATCTATTAACGAGAATAAAATTCAACAACCAATTCAGGTTTCATTTCTACTGGATATGGTACATCTTCAAATGCAGGTACACGAGTAAATGTAGCAGTAAAGTTATTGCTATCTACTGAGATGTAATCTGGGAAGTTGCGATCGCCAGCTTCCAAAGCATTGATGACCAAAGCCATAGTTTTTGCTTTTTCACTTAATGTGATAACATCGCCTGGATTTACGCGATAAGAAGCAATTTTAACGCGTTTGCCATTCACATAAATATGACCATGGCTAACCAATTGACGTGAAGCGAATACGGTTGGAGCCAATTTTGAACGATATACAACAGCGTCCAAACGTCTTTCCAATAAACCGATTAAATTTTCAGGTGCGTCACCTTTCATATTTTCGGCTTCTGCATAGTATGCATGGAATTTCTTTTCGCCAATATTACCATAATAACCCTTCAAAGTTTGTTTAGCACGCATCTGTTTTGCATAATCAGAAGTAGATGCACCACGAGATGTTGGCCCATGTTGTCCAGGTTTATATTTTCTTTTGTTAAATGGGGATTTTGCTTGACCCCAAAGATTAACGCCCAAAGAACGTCCAATCTTTAATTTACGTGTGCTACGTTTTGCACCAGCTCTTGCCATAATTTTTCCTTTTATTTTTTGGTTTTTCTTATGCCGAACATTTGACAGAATCCTTATTTCAAATGGGACCAAAAGACACCAATGATTATTCAGTTCTGACTATTCAGCGGGAATAATACTATAATATATTTTAAGAAAAATCAAGTGTTTTCAGGTTTTTTATAATAAAAAATCCCGATGGTTAAATCGAGATTTTCTATTTGTAAAGAATTTTAACCTTATTTTAATACAAAATGAACGCTGTATTGTGGCTTTTTATCAGCACCCAATGCAGCACGAACAACCTTGTTAGAAGCAACTTGAACTGCTTTATGCAGGTTGTCATGGTTTTTGCGTTCTGTTTTGGTTAATTTATCAATTGCGTTTGTTATTTCAATCTGAATTTGACGTTTCATAAATCCTGTTTCATCAGATTCAAAGATACCAGCACTTGAAACTTCTGGGACACCTTTTAAAAATCCGCGTTTATCAATTGGTAATGTTACGAAAATCGCACCATTAGAAGCAATTTTTCTGCGGTTTTTATATACTTGGTCGTCAGCACTACGTTCTGTTTCACCTTCCATAACTACAAAACCTGTCTGGATAGATTCAGCAACATAAGGTTCTTCGCCGTCTTTCAATGCAATCATATCACCATTATGAACAATCATCATGTGTTTTGCACCACCACGTTCCATAGCCATTTTTCCATTAAGCATTTCTGAAATATATTCGCCATGCATTGGTATAGAAACCTGAGGGTGAACCATATCATAAAAACGTTCAAATTCAGGACGGCCAGCATGTCCGGAAGCATGCAAATTATCTGTATCAAATATTGTAAATGTTTTGATACCCATACGTGCCAATTTATTATAAAGGTAAGAAACATCTTGTTCGCGACCTGGAATAATAATCGCACTAAACACAACTGTATCTGTTGGCAATAATTTTAATTCTTTTACATGTCCGTTGCAAAGACGGGTTAACATAGCATATTTTTCACCCTGAGAACCTGTTAAAAATATCGCTTGCTTTTCAGCAGGTAAATCTTTGATTTCTTCGTGTAAATATACATCGTCTTTGCCAAGATAACCTTCTTCTATGCCAATTTCGCGGAATTCAGGTAATCCAACATAAGGAACAGGGTTAGGGTTGCTACGTTCTTTGATACAAGCAACACGTCCTGCTGCACGTGCGGCTTCGGAAAACATTTTTATGCGAGCCAAACTACGTGAATAACCTGTGACGAAAACACGGCCTGGGGCTTTCTTCATAATTTCAGTTAATGTTTCACGAACCTGAACTTCTGTGGTTTGTGGAGTTTGACGTTCCGCAGATGTAGAATCACAAACGCAAGCCAATAATTTAGGGTCAGAACCAATTTCTGCCAAACGTGCATAGTTTGTTTTTTCTTCTATTGGGTTGTCATCATTGAAAGTCCAGTCCCCAGTATGCAATATCTTTCCAGCAGGTGTTTTTATGATTAACATTTGTGCTTCTGGAATAGAGTGGGAAACATGGAAAGTTTCAATTTTAAATGGTGGTAAATCAATTTCTGCACCATGATAATCAAATTCGATAATATCTTTTTTAGGGTTGTAATCTAATTCAATACCATCAAATGTTCTGCGTAATATTTCAGCAGGAAATCTTGTGCAATATATTGGTTTTCTGAACTTTGGCCAAATGAATTTCAATGCGCCAATATGGTCTTCGTGGCCGTGTGTCATAACAAAACCAACAACATCTTTCTTGTGTTTTTCAAGCCAAGTTGTATCGCAATATTGAACATCACCAGCACCAATTTCTTCTTCTAAGAAACCCATACCGCAATCAACAACTAAATATTTGCCTTTGTATTTATAAACATACATATTTTGACCGACATGTTCCAGCCCGCCAAGTGCCATAAAATATATTTTTTCATCGTTTTTATCGCTTTCATGTGCAGGTTTGTCTGCTATGACCTTGCTACGTGCGATTTCTTTTTTTTCTTTTACTTTTACCATATAAAATCCTTTATTAAGGTTAATATTTTGCACACCCATCAATTCATTACGAATAAAGCCGTTTTTATTTGTAGTGAATCTTTGGGGTGTGCGGTTCTTTGTGTCCCAATGTAATTATTCAAAGATAAAAGGGACATATATATAATGATAAAAAAATCATATATTCTTATCACACTATAATTGTAGTATTTTTTAAGGTCAAAATCAAGGTTTTTCTATAATTCCTTGACTTGAAGGTATTATGTGATACATTTAATCCTATGCTTAAATAAATGGATTATAAATGAATACAAAAAAACAAGAAAAATTATATAAAGATTTCGAAAAAGAAAACGAAATTTTGTTTCCTTTGCATAATGAAACAAAGGAAGATGTTGTGCGTGAAGATTTTATAAAAAAATTAATTCAAAGCCCTGATTTTGTTAAAACAATCAAGGATAATAATGTCTATATGGCAGATTCAGTAAAAGAAATAATAAAAAAGTTTGGTATAGCCAGTTATATTTTTATTGCTTTGACAGGATTTACACTTGGTGGAATTGCAACAGGTATATCAGCCCAAGACGAACAAACTAAAAAAATAGATATTAAAAATATTGATAGCAAAGAATTAGCAACTATTTTCCTGTTATTCTGTTTGGGTATTGTTTTATCTTCTGGTACAATCATCAGTTTTAAACAAGTTAATCAAGAATCTGCAATTGATGCTATATATCATCGTGCCAGTGTTCGTTTGTTTAAAGAATTGAAAAAATATAACAAAGATTTAAATGAAGATGTTTTAAAATCATGTAATCCTGAAATGGCACGTGTTATAAAAACATTGTTAATGGCTAATATGCCAAAAGAAGATGTTTTGAAAATACGTTCTATTGCACTTAGAACATTTTGGGGAACAAATAATCAAACAAGATATAATTCCATAGAAGAATTAAAAAACAAAAACAAAGACATAAAAGATGCTTTGAAAATCATGGAAAAAGTTTTGTTGTTTGATGAAAATTTGAAAAAAGAAGTATTAAATGTTTATCGTGGTAATATTCCTGCAACATTTATGTTAAATCAATTACAACAACAAAATATAAAATAAAAATAAACCGCCAAAAATGGCGGTTTTTATTTGTGGTGCACCCAGCGGGATTCGAACCTGCAATCTTTGCCTTCGGAGGGCAATGCATTAATCCAGTTATGCTATGGGTGCATAAATATATTATAACTTATCCAGATTAAATTTTCAATATTTGTGTATGGTTAACAAGACCGATATTTATTCAAAATATTTCTTAATTTATAATAAAAATCTGTCTGTTGTTTTATGTTTATAAAATCGTTGTTATTGAAAGTTTTTTCATCAAATGATTTTATATCTTCTATGTTATATCCATATTCTGATGCTTTTTCAAATAATCTGACAAGAAACATCGCAAAAGGTTTAATAGATATAGAATCTAAATCTAAAATACAGCAAACATTATTATTATCATCAATCAATATATTTTTATCGTGTAAATCATTATGACCAGCAACCAAAGGTGCAAAATTCATTATTTGAAATAATCTGTCTGTTTTTGTGACAGGTGTTGTTATGTGTTGAAGTTCTGACACAGGCACTTTTGATATCGCAAGGCATAGGTCATATATTTGTTTATAAATTTTTTCTATATCTTCTTTTGATAAACCTTGGTTGTGTTTTTCATGCAAAGTTTTTCCTTCTACAAAAGGGTAAATTTCACAAAATTTTGTTCCAATTTTATAAACTGATATGTTTGGCACAGGAATTCCATATTTTCTTAAAACTTGACTTGTTTTAGTGTTTTCCAATGCAGTTTTTTTGATGAAAATCTGAAAACAGATTTACCCCCGTTTTTTTCTTCTACAATATAAACCTTGTGAACACCACCATGGTCAACAGGTTCTGAAACCTTGACTTTTGAAAAGAACAAGGCCTGAATATTATCAATATCACGTTGTGTTTCTGAATACATTTTATTTATAAAGCCAACATTGCCAACATAAAATCATCTAAATCCCCGTCTAAGACCGCATTAGAATCTGTTTTTTCAACATTTGTACGAACATCTTTGACTAATTGATAAGGATAAAGAACATAATTGCGAATTTGACTTCCCCATTCAATTTTCTTTTGTGCTGCTTTGGCTGCGTCTTCTTCTGCAGCACGTTTTTGCATTTCAAGTTCATATAATTTAGAACGCAACATTTTCATCGCCATTTCTTTGTTTTGAATTTGGCTGCGTTCATTTTGACATGTGACGACCACATTTGTAGGTATATGTGTTATACGGACTGCGCTATCAGTTTTATTAACATGCTGACCTCCAGCCCCCGAAGCACGATATGTATCAATTCTTAAATCTTTTTCGTTTATTTCAATTTCAATTGAATCATCAATATCAGGCCATACATCAACAGATGCAAAACTGGTTTGTCTTTTACCATTTGCATTAAAAGGTGATATTCTGACCAATCTATGAACGCCAATTTCATTTTTTAACCAACCATAAGCACGTTCGCCTGATATTCTGAAAGTAATACTTTTTATACCGGCAACATCGCCAGGGTGTTCTTCGACTACTTCTATGTTGAAATTATGTCTTTCGCACCAGCGAGTATACATTCTTGATAGCATTTGCGCCCAATCTTGTGCTTCTGTTCCGCCAGCCCCTGATTGAATAAATAAAAAAGCCCCGTCATTATCAGCAGGTTCACGAAATAGGGTGATGAATTTTGCCTTGTGTGCTGATTCAGACAAAATTTGAATTGCTTTTATAATATCTGGGTCTTCTGGGGATAAATCGTATAATTCAAGCAAATTTTTATATTCAGTTTCTAATGTTTGTAATTCGCTTAATTGTTTTTCAAGATTAGATTTTTTCTGCAAAATACCGCGGGCATAATCAGGATTATCCCATAAATCAGGTTGATTAGAAATGTCTGATAATTTATCTATTTCTGATTTTAATTTTTCAGGGTCAAAGAAACCCCCTGACGGCAGAAATGTCGTCTGAAATTTGCTTGATAATATCGTTGTTTATGACTTGCATACTGGAAATATAGCAATTTATTTACCTAAATCAACTTTTTTGTGTTTTTATATGAAAGTTTTATTGCGTTTTTCTTCGTAATATGATAAAATAGACGCAACGAGAGGGATATTCCATGAATAAATTAATAGTGGGTTTTGGTTTGATTGCAGCGTGTTTTATCGGAAATTCTGCATTTTCTGTCGGTGCAGGAAGTGTCGGTAATGATACTGCACGTGCGACAATATATACTGCATCTACCGGTGCTTCTAATGGTGGAACACGCGGTCAAAAGGGTGTTGTTAATGCGTATATTCAAAATCAAAAAAATACATATTTCATGATAACACAACCTGATGTTGATACTGCATGTCGTCAGAAAATTATGAATTGTTTAACTGACTATTGTGGTGATACAACAATTGTTCCTGGTAAAACATCTGGTCGTTGTATGTATGCAACAGAAATAGAATTGTATAATTATGCTTTGTTATGTTTACAGAAAGATACATCTATATTGTTGCCACAATATAATACAATTACTAAAAATGGTTCTGGCGGATTAAATACAGCCGCAAGATTGTGTCCTTCGTATGTTCAACAGGAATTGATGTCTTATTTATCAATGGCTAATATGGCTGATAAATTAACACGTTCTCATTCAGATTTATGTGTTCAACGTCGTCGTGAATTAGAAGCGGCTATGGCTTGTCATTCTGTTGCATTGGCTTATGGAAACGAAACAACCAGTATGTTGACTACTATGTTAAATGACTATTGTGGTGCTGGTGTTGCTGGTGGTTCTGCTGAAATGGTGACACGTTTTGTAAATGCTGGTAATGTTGGTGCAAATGTTTGGGGTTGGGCTGATAAAATCGTTGGCCTTGAATTAAATAACAAGGGTAAAAATTGGGAATCAGCAGTTGATGCAGTATTGGCAAGTTATACTAATCGTATGAATTTGGCATGCGGTGATGAAATGAAATTGAATACAGTATCTCATGGCACAACACAAACAGGATATACAAATTTACAAAATGCTGTTGCAGTTGCTGCTGCGGTTGCATTTCCAACACAACCAACAACAAATGTAGCAAATCCTTATGCTAATCAAAGTATATATATGGAAATACAATCTGCTTCTGAAATCTATGATTATCAAACAGCAAATCAGGTTGTTCAGGCAGGTTTAACAAATAATGCTTTGACACAAAATCCATTTCTTTCATCTTCACAAATGGATAGTATGCAGAAAGCATATAAATTGGGAACAAAAGTGTTTATTATCCGTGATAGCGCAAGATGTTTTACAATACCTGTATCAAATTTGACACAAACAGAAACATCTTTGATAGCACAAAGTTTTGCAAATTGTGTCAGCAGATAATAAATAAAACTTGGTTATAACAGAACCGCCAATTGTGGCGGTTTTTTTATTAAATTTTTTTATGCATAACTTGATAACATAATAATTTTTTGATATAATAAATCCTATGAAATTATCAAGAAGAGAGTTTGTAAAAACAATAAGTTTTTCAGCATTGGTTGTTGCGTTATCGCCACGTGTCGCGTTGGCTGCCCCTAATGCTGTTAAAAATATAAGAACAGGAATCCAACCTGGTGGTAAAACAAGATTGGTCATAGAAACCCGTTCAAGACCATCTTATACTTTGTCGTATGGTGAAAAACAATTAATTGTTAATTTATCAAATACAAATGGTGATTCTGCAATTAGCCCAAGTTTGGCAAATTCAACATTAATAAAAAGAATTATGCAAATCCAAGATGGGTCTACATTAAAAATAAATGCGACATTGGGTTCAGCCATAGACGCTATTGAAAAAAATCAGATTATGATTTTAGAACCTAATGGTGATAATGATTATAGATTAGTTTTAGATTTTACTGCTGGTTCAGGCAAAGGAATTAATAATGTAAGGTCTGAAACCGCAACAAAAACAACCGCAACAGCAAGTACCACATCAACACAACCAACAAAAACAACAAACACTAAACAGCATATAATTGTTGTAGATGCGGGACATGGTGGCAAAGACCCTGGATGTATAGGTAAGGGCGGAACTCAGGAAAAAACCATTGTTTTGTCTGTTGCACGAAAATTAAAAAATAAATTAGATTTGGCTGGATATAAAACATTTTTGACTCGTTCAAGTGATGTTTATTTGAAATTGGCAGAACGTGCAGAAATTGCCGAAAAGAAACATGCAGATTTGTTTATATCTTTGCATGCTAATGCCAACCCAAGTCGTGATATGAAGGGTTTTTCAATTTATACTTTATCTGAAAAAGCATCTGACGAAGAAGCACAAAAATTGGCAGAATCAGAAAATGCTGCTGATAAGATAGATGTTAATGGTTTCGAAAAATTTTCAAAAGAAATTCGTGTTGCTTTGTCATCTTTACAGCAACATGCAGTTGCAGAATTAAGTGAAGAATACGCGAATGGTGCGGCAAAAAGTTTTAATCGCGCTTCTATTGAACAACAAAAAGGGCCGGCGGTTAGACATGCTCCGTTTGCTGTGTTGCGTTCAACTGTTCCTGGGGCTTTGATTGAATTGGGGCATTTATCAAATAAAAACGAAGAAAAACTATTAAAATCAGACGCCCACCAAAATAAATTAGTGGACGCCATAGTTAAATCAGTTAATGATTACGATTTTGATGTTTAAAATTATCTTGATTTCAATAAACTGATAATTTCTTTTTGTGTTCTTAGCATACATTTTTCCATGTATTCTGTGTAAGCACGATGATTGCCAGATAATTTTTTATGTAATGCTTCCATATATTCAGTTGAATCAGTTTTCTTGTTAAATATTATTGGTCGATAACCATTTTGAATTAAAAACCAATTCATTAAAAGACGTGCCAAACGTTTGTTTAAATCTGTAAATGGTTGAGTCATTATAATACACTCTGTTCCATAAAAGATAGTGAAATAACGAATCACTAGTATGACCTTAATATTTGTGATATAATCTTCAAAATTAAAGGTTAGTATTATGGATTATCAAACGGCTAAAAAGGTTCATTCTAGTAAAGATTATAGAGAATTTAACCAAGATCCAACTTTTTTATTTGTAAATCAATTTATGAAAAAAGGTAAAGATTTTGATGCAGAGTTACAAAAACAATTTTTACAAGTTATAAATTGTGCTATAACAAAGAAAAATGTTGATGAAAACTGTCAAGAGGTTTATGATTGGGTTAAAAATAATAATTTATTAGATATTATAATAGAATTTATTCATTCTAATAGAGATAAAGCCATTTGGTATCCAGACGAAGAAGAAGTTCAACGACACATTCAAGAGCTTAATAGTTTGTCATTGTTTTTTCAAAGTTTTAATCCTACAAACAGTATAAACAGAGCTATTTTTGATAAAATTCAAAATGTAGATTCTATAACAAAGCTGAAAAAAGTTATTACAGATGTTGTTAAAATATCAAAAGATACAGTTTACAAGATGTATTTTGATACACAAACCACAAGAATAATAGAAGATATTTTTAATCGTCATGACACAGTTACTCCTACTTTAATTGATGAAAAAGGGGTAGATTTTTTCATAAATAAAATACCACTAGATTTGAAAATAACTTGTTTTCCAAAAGAATACCTTAAATTACAAAGAAAGGAATTAAAGTTGAAAAATGAGATAACTAAATTGAAAGCTATAGCAAAAAAATACAATATAAACTTTGATAAAACAGCAAAAGAGGATATTTTAAAGCATTTAATTACTTCGAAAATAAAAGACATTAATAATCAAGAGGCACTTCAACAGCTTCAAAATTTGGATAAAGAAAATCTTTCCATTATCAATTCCACAAAAGTCAATAAACATAATATCATTAAATGGTTGTACGAAAACCAAGGTGCTATGAGATTTTGTGCTGAAAATAGATTATTTTTAGTTTTGTATGATTCTAAACAACCAGAAATGTCTGATAAGATGCGAATAACCCATTATCAAGATATTAAAAATGCAATAAACGGTTACCTAGATACATTTAAAGAAGAAAATTTACAAGATATAGAATTTGTTTTTAATAAAGAAACTTACACAACAAAAAGTGATATAATATTTGTGGTTATTTAGGAGAACATATAAATAATAATTCTTTACTGCCTTTTACGCTTCCTTTACCAGCAACACCGTTAACATATTCTTTGTCTGCTACTTCTACATTTTTATATTTTAATATAAGTTCTATCATTTGCTCTTTATTTGGAAAACTTCTGTCATTATAACTTATAATCCAGTATGGTATTTTTTTTGCTTCTTTAAACAATTTATCAAAAGAATTAATTATATCTTTTTTAGTATCAAATCCACTATACAATTTAGGTTCGTATCTTTTTATACCATTTACAAATGTTTTATCTTTTTCTGTCCAATTTTCAACAAAAGTTTCTAATAAATGATAAAATCCTTGATAATCTGCATGACTACCACAATAAGGTGGATCTAAATATAACAAATCAACATTTTTTAATTTTTTTACAAATTCAATCGCATCACCTTGATAACTTTTATTGTTTTTGCCATTATCAAAAACAGCATTGTTATACTGTTTTACCAATTCTAAAAACATTTCTTTTATTGGTCTAATTAAACTTTTATTTCTTTTTATCCTTGCTGGGTCTTTGGCATAAACAAGGGCTTGATGGTGGGCAAAATGCCCCATGGTTATTTTCTTTGTTAGTGTTCTGTTCATAATAGCTAATGCTAAACTTTTTTTAATCGGTGATAACAATTCAACATTACTACGAAAAGAATCTAACATTCTTGCTTCTTCCCTAACAAAAAACATATTAGTAAATAATTTTTCCATTATGTAAAATTGTTTTGGATTTTTATTATCACTAAATAAAATATTAATATCTTGTTCTGATAATTTTTCTGTTTTATTTTCAATCAATGCTTTTCCAATTTGGTTGCTATAATTCATAAAATCATTTGTGAATACTTGAAATCCTAATTGTTTCAAAAAGAAAGCAACTGATTGAGAACCAGCAAACGCATCAGCAACAATATTCACATCAGAAGGAATAAAACCCTTAATCCAGTTTAAGTGTTTATACTTTGCTCCCAGATATTGAGGCAAAGGAAACTTATAATTTAAAAAATCATTAAATAGGTTATTCATACTTCTATTTATATTAATTATTAACACAGTTTTTTTCAATATTAAAATCCTGCATTTAATTCAAATATCCATTTCTGTGTTATAGAACTTTTTATTTTGATTAGAAAATCAAATATATTTAAATTTCTACGTAACATTTTTACTATCTTTTATGGAACAGAGTGTTATAATATCATAATGCAAATCAAAAGCACGTTTTAATACAGGGACTCTTTCTTGTGTTAAATTATATTGTATTTGTTCTATATGGTAATATATCTGTTGTGCAGAAGGTGCATATTCGCCAAGGACTTTCGCATCAGTATAACGAAAACCAGTCGGAACATCTGTATCTTTTGCCAATATAGAATGTAATTCTCGTATTTCATAAGAATCAATAGGAGTATGTTTGTTGTTTAAAATATAATCATAAGCCAACCCAATATTTTTCAAATTGGTATAATCAATGAAATTTTTTCGTTTATTGCTTGAAATATATTGCTGTTGTGGTTTGAACAAAATCATAGGTTCCACAGATGTAATCTGATAACGCAACATATTGATACTATCAATGTTTTTAGCAGAAGAGTGCATCAATGTATTGATAAGAATACGATTTTCTTCAATTCTTTGCTTGTCGGTCATAATTTTTTTTGTCATGTTTTACACCTTATTTATATGTAAATATAGCACTAAAATATATTTTGTCAATATTAAAACATAAAAATAAATAAAAAAACGACCAAAATGGCCGTTTACAAATTTCTGGCGGAGATAGGGGGATTCGAACCCTCGATAGAGTTGCCTCTATACGCGATTTCGAGTCGCGCGCATTCAACCAGCTCTGCCATATCTCCGTACGGGTGAATTATATATAAACATAATAAAAAAGCAAAGATAATTTATCTTGTTTTTTTATTGTTTCGGTCTTCTATGATTTTATCTAATATATCTGTTCTTCCAATCAATTCTAAAAAATATTTTAGTTTTCCATTTTTGTTCATGTTTAACAAAGGAACAATCCATTCGTCTTTAGAAAGATAATCAGATATTTTTATAATTTCTGATATTTCAAGTTTTTCCATTAGTTTTTCCTTGCTTCATTAAACATGATATAGAATCTTTTTTATTTAACAAGTAAATTTTCTTATTTGTATATTGAATTATATATAGTATAAAATAATCATTATGAAGACATTTTTTGAACAAGTTTATGATATAGTTGAAAAAATACCAGCAGGTTATGTGTTAACCTATGGCGATATTGCCAAAATGTTGGGTAAACCACGTATGGCAAGATTTGTTGGTTTTGCTATGTCTGCTGTATGTGAAACAGATAACAGACCTTGGCATAGGGTCACTTTTTCAGATGGGCGTTTATGGGATGGTGAATGGGCCAAAGTACAATATAATTTATTAAAAAATGAAGGCGTCACTTTTACCAGAGACGGAAAAATAAATCTTGAAAAACATAAATGGCATATTGAAAATATGATGGCACCTGCTGATTTGCGTGATTTACCATTAAAATTTTAATAACTATAAGAAAAAACTTTATTTTTTGTAAAAAAAGTGGAATATTATTACCTATGATATGAATGTTGTAATAAAAAGGTATAAAATATGAAACGTTCAGATGTTATAAGAACATTACAAGTGCAATTTAAAAATATGCGTGCTAGTGATGCTATGGCTATGTTAGATGCTGTGGTTGATGAAATGAAAAACGCAGTTGCAAATGATGATAGAATTGAAATTCGTGGCTTTGGAACTTTTCAATCACGTGTTCGTGCAACAAAAAATGGATATAACCCAAGTACTGGCGACATTGTTTATTTGCCAGCAGGTAAAACAATTTTATTTAAACCAAGTCGTGAATTAACTAAAAAAATGAATGAACGGGCAGGTATAAAATGACATCTGGAATAAAAACTCATAATCGTGATAAATATGAACGTGTTCGCAGATTGATGTGGATAAAATGCGAAGCATGTGGTCGTTTGGTTTATTACAAAGATTATAAAAATAATCATTATGTATGTCCAAGATGTGGACGTGCTTTTATGATGACACCAAAACAACGTTTTGATTTGTTGTTTGATAATGTTAACTGGCAAAAAATAGATATGCCTATAACCAGTGATGACCCATTAAATTTTGTAGATAGAATGTCTTACAAAGAAAGATTGGCAGAAGCACGTGAAGACACAGGGACAAATGATTCTATTTCAACCGCAGATGGTGTTGTTGGTGGAATAAATACAACTATCTGTGTTATGAATGGTGATTTTATGATGGGGTCAATGGGACGTGCCGCTGGTGATGCTATCGTTGCAAGTATTGAACATGCTATCGAATTAAAAAATCCATTTATTATGGTCACATGCAGTGGCGGTGCTCGTATGCAAGAAAACATTTTATCTTTGATGCAGATGGCACGAACAACCGTCGCAGTTAATAAATTACATGAAAATAAATTACCTTATATAATCATATTAACAGACCCTACATTTGGCGGTGTCACGGCATCTTTTGCTATGTTAGGGGATATACATATTGCAGAAAAGGGTGCAAGAATTGGTTTTGCTGGTCGTCGTGTCATAGAACAAAATATACACGAAAAATTACCATCAAATTTCCAAACTGCTGATTATTTATATGAACATGGTATGGTTGATATTGTTGTAGATAGAGATAACTTAAAATCTGCTGTGGAAAAAGTTTTACATGTATTAACAAAACAACCACGTGAAGCAAAAGTTATTGATGTCAAAACACCTAAGTTTGATACACCTAAAAAATCAAGAGATGTTGGAAAAACACCAGAATATGACAAGGTTTTGTTGGCTCGTAATGAAAACAGACCACATTTTCTTGATTATGTAAATGGCATAGTAGATGAATGGTCTTATTTGGCAGGCGATAGATGTTTTGCCGAAGATGCTGCTATGTGTGGTGGAATTGGTTATTGGTATGGTATTCCATCTGTGATTATCGGTCAGGAAAAGGGTAGAACCATAGAAACCCGCCAACAACATCGTTTTGGTATGCCTAATCCAGAAGGATACAGAAAAGCACAACGTTTAATGAAATTGGCTGAAAAATTTAATTTGCCTTTGATTTCATTATTTGATACAGCAGGTGCTTTTGCCGGTGGTGCAGCCGAAGAACGCGGACAATCTCAGGCAGTTGCTTCTACTATTGCTATGGGGTTAAAAGTAAAAACACCTTATGTTGCAGTTAATGTCGGTGAAGGTGGTTCTGGCGGTGCAATTGCTATCGGAACAGGCGATAAAATAATGATGCTTGAAAATGCGATTTATTCAGTTATCGCGCCTGAATCTTGTGCAAGTATTTTATGGAAAGATAATAAATTCAAAGCAGAAGCGGCCACCGCATTAAAATTAACTGCTCGTGATATGGCTTCTTTGAATGTTATTGATAAAATAATTTCAGAACCTGCAGGCGGGGCGCAAAAAGATTGGCAGACAACAATGGAATTGTTGGCAAAAGCAGTTGCGGAAGCAATTGAAGAATTAAAAGAAGTGCCTGTTGATGAATTAGCAATAAATCGTGCAAAGAAATTTATATCTATGACACGAGATGTTGAAATTTTTCAACCAGACCATACGCCTGAAGAAAAACAAGTATAATTAAAACCGCCAAAATGGCGGTTTTTTTTATTTAATCTCGTTGTATCTTTTTAAGGAATTTCTGAATTAAATATAAACAAATCATACTATGAATATTCGAATAATTATTTTTCGTTTTGTTTGAATAATATTCTTTTATTCCCCTGTAAATCAGCACGATAGTAGGGACTTTTTTAATGATTTTTATACTGGTACTGCCACATTGATATAAATTAAATCTGTCTTTGCATTTTTCTTTTATAATTGGTTCTGTGGGTTGAATTTCATAAATTACAGATTTTTCATCAAAAATAGTATCCCAAAGTATTGTATCAAAAGCATTGTCTGTAAAATGAATAACAGGTTTTTGAAAATGAATACAAAATCTTCCAATAGTTGAACTTTTATTTATGATATCAATATTAGATGTGATATTGTTAATATCATTAATATTATAATGTTCTGATAGCATTTCCAAAAAAGGATAATTCAAAGCAACAATTTTATAATATTTCTGTTTCATAACAATTAACTTTTTATTTCGAAATAATACAAACAAATAATCATTTGTCAATATTTGATAAAAATAAAAAAACATACTTGCAATTAAAAAATGGTTTATATATAATACAAAGCACTTGGAGCGTTGGCAGAGGGGTAAATGCAGCGGATTGCTAATCCGTGACCGTGGTAACGCGGTCCGTAGGTTCAAATCCTACACGCTCCGCCATAAAAATCAAACCGACTTTTGTCGGTTTTATTTTTATCAGCGTGTCGATTAGTTTAAATAGAATAAAAAAGTTCATTTTTATTGTTGACAAAAAATATTTATTTGTATACAATCAAAGTACTTGGTTCCCCGGATGGGGCGGGCTGTCGAATCTTTGAATGACAAGTCGGGACGGATAAAGTAATTATTCGTTTGAATGTACGTCGCAGATTTTTTCTTTCTGACGACGAACCAATCAAAAAAAGTAAAAAACAACATAGATATCATATAAATATCGGTTATTAACGATTTTTTATGTGATGTTTATAATTAAAAAAAGGAAGATAACAATGAAAAAAACAATAATGTTACCATCCCTGTTTGTTTTGAATAGTTTTTTGGTTGGATTAATACCAAAAACAAGCAACGCAGGAAATGTTCAACGTATTCCAGATAAAGATATAGATTCTATATCTACTACCTTGGTGGTTGATTCTGGTGATTTCAGATTAAATTTTGATATGCCAGTATTTGGGCCTGAATACGTTAAATTTTATAAACTAGATTCTGTCTATTTATTTCCACCTATATCGTCTGTAAAAAACGAATTACCAAACAAATATGTTTTCAATATATTGCCGGTTGGAAATGGGGTGAAATATGTTTCAGAAGATGGCAGTGGCTTTATAAGAAGTCAAGGTTCAAGAACTTGGCGTAATATGAATCCTGGTGCTATAAGATATGGTGAATTTACAAAACAATATGGTGCTTGTGGCAAAGCAGGTGGCTTTGCTGTTTTTCCAACAGAAGAACATGGTATGAAAGCATTAAAAGGATTATTATGTTCAGATAAATACAAAGGGTTAACAATCGCTGCCGCCATATATAAATGGGCTCCACCAAGCGATAATAATAACACAAAAGCATATCAAAGACATTTATCAAAAATAACAGGGTTAAGTTTAACTAGAAAATTAAATCAATTAACACCTGCTGAATTAGAAAAAGTTGCAAATGCAATTAAATTCTTGGAAGGTTGGAAAATCGGAAAAGAAGAATTCTTTGAAAATGATAATGTTATATCCATGACAAATCCGAATATCAAAAATATGATAAATTATCAAAATATGATACAAAGACAATATAATGGATAGATATAAAAACCGCCGTTTTGGCGGTTTTTATTTGACTATATATCCAAAATATGAGATAATATTAGGTATGACAATACCTTTTATTAATTTTTATTGTTGTTAATATATGTTTTATTTAGCAAACATAGTGTTTGCAATATTCTTTCTTTTTTACTATCATAACCCCGAAATCAAAGGAATTTATTATGCAAATCAGATTATTTAATACATTAACTCATAAAATAGAAGATTTTAAACCAATAACACCAAATCACATGGGCTTTTATTCTTGTGGGCCAACCGTTTATTGGGATCAACATCTTGGAAATATGCGTACTTTCTTGAATAACGATATTTTAAAAAGAATGTTTTTAGCAAATGGGTATGATGTCACACATGTAATGAATTTTACTGATGTAGGCCATTTAACCAGTGATGAAGATACTGGCGATGATAAAATGGAAAAGGGCGCTGCTCGTGAAAATATGTCTGTGTGGGAAATTGCAGAAAAATATATAAACAATTGCCTTAATGATATGGACGCTTTGAATTTAATTCGTCCTACATATACACCAAGGGCAACAGACCATATCAAAGAACAAATAGAATTAATTCAAAAACTCGAAAAATTAGGTTTTACCTATGAAATCCCAGGCGATGGTATTTATTATGATACTTCAAAATGGGCTACATACGGGGAACTTGGCGGACAAAATTTGTCTGAATTACGTGGTGGTGCCAGAATAGAAAATAATGCTAAACGCAATATTACTGATTTTGCATTATGGAAATATTCACCAACAGATACAAAACGTCAAATGGAATGGGACAGCCCTTGGGGTGTTGGTTTTCCAGGTTGGCATTTGGAATGCAGTGCGATGAGTATGAAATATCTTGGCGAACATTTTGATGTTCATACAGGGGGTCAAGAACATATCAAAGTGCATCATACAAACGAAATTGCACAATCTGAACCTGTTGTGGGCAAACCTTGGGTTCATTATTGGGTTCATTGGGCTTGGTTGATGTTAAAAGATGGCAAAATGTCAAAATCAGCCGGTTCTTTTTGGACGGTTCGTACTTTGATTGAAAAAGGTTATGACCCAATGGCATACAGATATCTTGTTTTGTTGGGACATTATCGTCAACCAGTAGAATTTTCTTTTGATGGCTTAGATGCTGCGTCTGTGGGATATAAAAACATTGTTCGCAAAGTTGCTGATATAATGGCAGACACCCAAGGTGCTGTTGACAAGGCATTGTACGATGAATGGCACGATAAAATTTTAGCCCCAGTATCAGACAATTTAAAAACAGCAGAATCTTTGGTTGTTTTCCAAGAATTATTGAAAGATAAATCTATAAATAACGCAACAAAATTTGAATTGATTAAATTTGTCGATGAATTATTGGGTTTATTGTTGGTTCAACACGGACAAAAATTACTTGATTTAGAAAAAGAAGAAGCGCCAGCAGAAATTCAAGAATTGGCACAAAAACGTGTGGAAGCCAAGAAAAACCGCGATTTTGCTTTGGCTGATGAATTGCGTAATAAAATAGATTCTTGTGGTTGGACTATCGTTGATATTCCACAGGGATATAAATTAACAAAAAAACAATAAAATTTTTATAAAAGGGCTTGAATATAGCACATTTTGTGCTATATTTATCAGGTCTTACAAAAGGAATTATTCATGACTAATTACCCATATATGCCTAAATCTACAGCCCTTTGGTTGATAGAAAACACATCTTTAACATTCGAACAAATCGCTAAATTCTGCGGTTTGCATGAATTGGAAGTAAAAAATATTGCTGACGCAGAAGTAAATAAAATTCAGGGCCTTAACCCAATTTTGAATGGTCAACTTACTCGTGAAGATATTGAAAGATGCGAAGCAGACCCAGACGCTGAATTGGTTTTGCGTGAAATTATTGTGGAAGCACAAGAAACACAGAAAAAACATGGTAATGCATATACACCAAAAATGTATCGTCAAAATCGTCCAGAAGGAATTTTATGGATAATTAAAAACTATCCTGAATTATCAGATAGTAAAATCGCAAAATTGATGCATAGTACATCAAAAACAGTTAAAGCTATTCGTAATAAAACACATACTTTGTCAAAAGAACTTACACCTAAGAATCCTGTGGTTTTAGGTTTGGTTTCTATGTCTGCATTGCAGGAAGCAAAAGATAAAGCATTAAAAACTCGTAAATAATTGTTTAAAAATTGTTTAATAAACCAAAAATTAACAAATAAACAAAGGTTTTTTCATGGCTAAACAACTTGATGAAGCTACAGCATTACTTATAGATTCTTTATCAGAAAATTTAAAAGAAATAGCAGAATCTGCTATGGAAAGAGGGTATGTATCTCAAATGGATTTTACTGCTGCTATACAGGCAGATGAAATTCCAGAAGAAGAACAAGCCGAACTTCTTGAATTTTTTACCCAAGATTTAGGATTAGAAATCTTAGAAACAGATAATGAAGATTTTTCTCGTGAATTAAAATTTTACGAAGATGATGATGAAAATTATAATCGTGATAAAACACGCGATGTTTTGAATGCTGATGCAGAACAAGTAGATGTTAATGAAGACGATTACGAACATTATGCAAAACAACTTGAACGCAGTAATACGGGTAATTTAGTTCTTGGAATTCAAGATTCTGTTCAATCTTATTTAAAACAAATTGGTTCTGTTCAATTGTTGACCGCCGCTGGTGAAATTGCAATCGCACAAAGAATAGAAGCCGCATCAAGATTGATGGTTTATGGTTTGTGTGAAAGCCCTATGACAATCCAAGCGATGTTAGATTGGTATCAACAATTAACAAACGAAGAAATAAATTTACGTAATATTGTTAATTTGGAAGTAATGTATTCTTCTGATTCAGAAAAAAAATCTTTGGCCGCATTGAATGATACTTTGAAATCCAAAGGTGTAGATCAAATTGACGACCTTAATGATGAAGATTTGGAAGAATTAGAAGATTCTGTAATGGCTGATGAAGATATTGGCGATGAAGACGATGAAGATGATGAAAACAAAAAAGATGATTCTCAACGTGGTTCTTCTGGTGTTCAAATATCTGTAATGGAAGATGCTTTGCGTCCAATGATTAACGATTTGTTTGCAAAAATTAAACGTATATTTACAAGTATGCAAAAATTGCAGGCCAAACGTTTGGAAAATTTGTTAACTTCTTCTAAACCAGACGAAGCCCTTGAAAAGAAATATAACAAGGCACGTTTGGAATTATTTGAATATGTCAGCAAAATTCGTTTGAATGATGATAAAATTGATGAAATTATTTCAAAATTGACTCAATATAATCAATTATTAAACGGATATGAAGGCAAATTGCTTAGATTGGCTGAAAGTTGCAAAATTAAACGCGACGATTTCTTAAAAGAATATGAAGGCAACGAAATTAATCGTAATTGGGTAAAAAAATTATCAAAAAACAAAAGTGCTGTATGGCAAAACTTTGTTAAAAATCATCAAAATGATATTTTAAAAATCCAAGCAGATATAACAGATATTGCTATACAAACAGGTCAACCAACATCTGAATATAAAAACGTTGTGCATTTGGTAAAACGTGGTCAAGACGAAGCCGCTCGTGCTAAACGCGAAATGATAGAAGCGAATTTACGTTTGGTTATTAAATTTGCTAAAAAATCAAGCAATCGTGGTTTGGGACTTGATTTTTCTGATTTGGTTCAAGATGGTAATATTGGTTTGATGAAGGCGGTTGATAAATTCGATTATCGTTTAGGAAACAAATTTTCTACTTATGCGACTAATTGGATTCAACAAGGAATTTCACGCAGTATCGCAGACCAAGCGCGTACTATCAGAATTCCTGTTCACATGATAGACAACATACATAAAATTCAACGTGCATCACGTCAATTTATAAATAAATATGGACGTCAACCAACAGCAGAAGAATTATCAAAGATGATTTATTTGCCTGTTGATAAAATACACAAAGCGATGAAGGTTAATTTGAAACCTATATCCTTGGAAGCACCTGTTGGCACAGAAGACGATAGTTCAAGAATGGAAATTATTGCTGACGAAACAGCCAAAGATCCATTTAAATCCGCATCTGACAAGAATTTAAAAATGGTTGTCACAGAATACTTGGCTGAATTAGATCCAAAAGAAGCAACCGTTATTCGTAGTCGTTTTGGTATTGGAACTAACGAAACAAAAACATTAGAAGAAGTCGGAAAAGAATTAAAAGTGACTCGTGAACGTATACGTCAGATTGAACAAAAGGCGTTAAGTAAATTTAAACATCCAACACGTTTGCGTAAATTAAAAGCATTCTTGGAAGATTAATTATTCGCAAGCCCGCCTTTGATGGTGGGCTTTTTTGTAAAAGGATTATGATAATGAATAAAAAAATGATTTTATTTTGTACCGGATTATCAGGCAGTGGAAAAACTTATTTTATAGATAATATTTTACCAAAAGATGCATTTTATAATTTAAAATCAGCCACAACAAGACCTATGCGTGAAGGCGAAAAAGAAGGTGGCAAATATTATTATCGTGATGAAGCATATTTTGATACGGAAAAATTTGCAACACATCTTTGGGTAAATGAAAGTTTATGGAAACCTGGTGAACCAAAATGGATGTATGGTGTTCCTGAATTTGAAATATTGAATCATTTGGGACAGAATTTTACTTATGATGTTATTGAACCGAAATACGTCCGTCAGATGATAAATTGGTTTAATAAAACAAAATTAAATACAGATTATGATTACAGAATTTTATGGTTTATACAAACTTTGAATGGTGCTGATGTTGTCAAACAAAGACAAAATATGCCTAATGATTTACAGGTAAGAAAAATGAATACATGTAATTTGCAAGATTTTGATAACGCAAATTTAGCCCCAGACCATATTGTTGTTTCAAATCCATATCAATTTGCTATTGATAAAAATTTGCGGGATTTATTA
>JAFZIM010000040.1 GCA_017554365.1 Alphaproteobacteria bacterium
CACCCAATTGGGTGGTTTTTATTTCTTAAAACCCGTCTATATTTGGCGGGTTTTTTTATTGAATATGCTTTTTTTTAATCTTTTTTTATGATATAATATTCAAGAGAATGAAAAGAATATTTTTATCTTTCTTTTTAGTTGTTTTTTGTACCGCAAATGCTTTCGCGGCATCTGATGTTAATATTTCACGCGTAATACCTACAAAAAATACGGAAAACGCAACGAATACAAATGTATCAAATAATGATTCTGATAATAATTCTGTTGTTGCAAGAACAGGGCGTCGTGTAAATAAAAATACAAATTCTGAAAATAAAACTATTTCAAGAACGATTTCACGTTCAGTAGCCAAGGGAACAGATAACAATGTTGCCAAAACAAAAACTAATACTTCTGTGATTTCAAGAAGTCCGAAAACACAAAAATCAGAACGTGAAACATTGGAAGCAACAATAAAAACGGTTGGCCGTAATGCACGTGTCAGTGCGGCAAGTATTAATAATACTGCTGCTGTCAGACGTGCTGGTGTTGTGTTGCGTGCTTCTACTGCAGAAGTTGGCGGTCGTGCCACAATTGGAAATACTGGAATTCAAACAGGTTCTAACATAGATGAACAGGTTCGTTCTGTGCATAATCGTGCTGGTATTTTCGGTGGTTCTGTGGCAAAAAAACAAATTACACCAACTGCGGAATCTATAGCAGAAGCAAAAGATATTTTGGAAAAAACTGCTGATTTAAATAGCACATGTCAGGCACAATATAATGAATGTATGGACCAATTCTGTGCGGTTGTTGACGCAAATCAAAAACGTTGCAGTTGTTCTGCTAATTTATCGAGATATGCCAAAGCGCAAAAGGCAGTTGAAGATGCAAACCTTGAATTAAATGATGTTGCACAACGTATTCGTTATGTTGGTTTGTCTGCCGATGAAATACGTGCGATTATGTCTGAAACAGAAGCAGAACAAGCGATGACAAAAACAAGGGATAATACTAAAACTCGTTCTATGTTGGAAGATATCGCAGATATGATAGAAAACCCAACATCTTCTGCGTCTGCATTTTTGAATAGTTCTGGCAGTGGAACATCTTTGCTTGATATGGATATGGATTTTTCTTCTGATAGTATGAGTTTAGATACGGATTTATTTGGTGGTTCTAAAAGTACAGATATTTCCAACAAGCGCGGTAAAGATTTATATAACGAAGCAACCAAACGTTGCAAATCTATTTTGACGGCGTGCGAAGATGCAGGTGGTACAGCATCTCAGATAAGTGGTAATTATGATTTGGCTATTGATAAAGATTGCGCTGCATACGAACAAGGTTTGGAAAAATTAAATAAAACATTGGTATCTAATGTTCGTAGTGCAAATTTAATGTTGCAGAAAGCACGTTTGTCTGTATTGCAAAATCAAAATGAATACGATATCAAAGAATGTGTTGGTGCTTTGGAACATTGTATGGTTGATGATATGGTCTGCGGTGATAATTATTTAAAATGTGTTGACCCTACAAAACAATATATTGATGAAAATGGCAAAGTTGTACTGGGCAGGAATATTGCTGCTATTACTGGGTTAATGGTTAATTACAATAATGCAAATATAAATATGGAATTTTTGAAATCAGCAGAACAAGATAAAGATTGCCCAAATCAAGATGGGGCATGTATTGTTGGTTATTTATTGTCTAAGATTGGTATGGGGGCAACAGTCAAAGATGGTGGTTTATGTCGTGCAGTATTAGATAGATGTCGTGATTATACATATAAACAAACAGGGAAAAAGGCAAATTATAACCCTTATAACGAAGTTGTTTTAAATTATATTCAACGTGCGATGGTTAATATCAAAGCAGCACAATCAAGTATAATATCTGAATATGCTTCATCTTGTATGGCTGATATTTCTGCATGTTATAATCAACAGGTTAATCAGATTAATTCTTGGACTTCTTCGGCCAGTGTTGAAAATATTTATAGTGTTATGACAGGGGCTTGTTATAATGTGGCTTTGACTTGTGGTTATGCGGTATTTGCATACGATTTAGAAATTGGAAATAAAGTAACAAAAATAAAATCTGATTGTTTTCCAAATAATGTCCGACAGAACACTGATGCCTGTAAAGACGACGCCATTGATAAAAGACAAAAGTTGGTTTTGATTCAAGGAATATCTAATTTGTTCTATCAGAATTTATTATGTCCTGAAAATTCAAGTTTTGATTCATCAGAAGCATCTTCAAGTTCTAGCAGACCAAGTAGCAACAGAACAATTGAAGGATATGTGAACGATAGATGTAAATGTAATTCTGGTTATTCTGTATGGAATGGTGCGTGTGTTGTTTCATGTACTGGAAGCGACCAATATCGTGATAGTTATGGAATGTGTAAAGAATGTGAAAACGGGAATGGTTATGGTGGTAGTACTGGAAGTACAGAAAATAATTCTTGTGGTTCATGATATTAAAAAAACCGAATTTAAATTCGGTTTTTATTTTTTTGGATTTAATAATTTATCCATAAATTGATTATGTGTTTCTAATTCGTCTTGTGGAATATCAAAATGACGAGTTGGAAAATCTGAACCAAATTTTTTCATATTCAAAAAATCTTGGTGTTTTTCTTTGATATAATCATTAATATCTTGCGCTGGTTTTGTCGTAGCCATCATTTCAAGATATACATTAGCTAATATTTCAGAATCGATTAAGGCCCCGTGTGCGTCAGCACGTGCTGTTAAAGATACACCAAAAAATTTAGCCAATGAATCAAGGGATAAACTTTTTATCTGATACACGCGGTCGCGTGCAATAAGCATACTATCCAACCAACGTGATTCATCTATCTTTGGTAAATTTAACCTTGCAAGTTCTGTATTCATAAATGGAAAGTCAAATTCTTTGCCGTTATGTGCAACAATTGGCGAATCACCAATATATTCTAAGAATTTAGGTGCAATTACGTCCATTGTAGGTTTTGTTTTCAAAAAATCAGATGATAATTTGTGAACCATATATACTTCGTCTGTTATAATACGGCCTTCTGGATTAATGTATTCATGGAAAGAATTGTCTGTTATTTTATCATCTATGATTTCAACAGCGCCAATTTCAACACATCTGTCCCCGTGTGCATAATCAAGACCTGTGGTTTCAATATCAAAACAAATTATACGAGACATAATATTTTTTACCTATATTTCTTAACAAAAATATTGTATAGAAAACTTTTATAAATTACAATACAGAAAATCGATAAATGGAAATGGATTATTTACAAAATCTTAACGAACAACAAATTCAAGCCGTAACCACTACGGAAGGCCCATTATTAGTACTTTCAGGTGCTGGAACCGGTAAAACACGCGTATTAACAGCCAGAATCGCACATATTTTGCATAATAATTTGGCAAAACCATGGCAAATATTATCTTTGACTTTTACAAACAAAGCCGCAAATGAAATGCGGTATCGTATTGCTCAATACAAAGAAATAGCGCATTTATGTGGCGATTTATGGATGGGGACATTCCATTCTATGTGTTTAAAAATTCTGCGTGCTAATTGGTCTGAAATTGGTATAAGACGTGATTTCCTTATTTATGGCGAAGACGACCAAAAATCAGTATTAAAACGTGTTATTACAAATTTGGGTTTTGATACAAAATCATATAATCCATCTGATTGGGTTGATAAGATTGCCGGATATAAAGATAAAGGTATATGGAATACTGATAAATTAGTAATCGGGGAAATATCAAAAAAAATACTTAATGCATATAACGCAGAATTGACACGTATGGGGGCATTAGATTTTGGTGATATCATATTAAATGTTTTGAAATTATTCGATTCTAACGCCGAAATTTTGCGTAAATATCAAAAACAATTTAAATATATATTGGTTGATGAATTTCA
>JAFZIM010000003.1 GCA_017554365.1 Alphaproteobacteria bacterium
AACCTTGGTCAAATTAAAGAAATTCAACATTATAAATGTGTTAATTCTGTTTCCCAAACCCAATTCATTTGCTGCTGCATTTGCGTCCAAGAAATAAACATTTGCACGCATACGAATTAAATGTTCTTGGGCTGATTTAGGCAAATTCATAAATGCTTCTTCTGGGGTCATAGATGTATTAATCATAACACTGCCCCCTGCACGCAAAGCATCAAAAACATCAAATCTTTGTGCAATCATAAAATTAGAAACACAAATGAAATCTGCAGAATCAACCAAATATTCACTTTTAATTGGGTTGGAAGAAAAACGAATATGAGATTGTGTAATTCCACCTGATTTCTTTGAATCATATACAGCATAAGATTGTGGATATAATTCAGAATTTTCACCAACAATTTTTACAATGTTTTTCACAGCCCCAACCGTTCCATCAGAACCAATTCCATATAAAATTGCAGTTTGAACATCTGGGTTTTCTATTGTGAAAGTTTTATCTGTTTTCAAAGATAAATTTGTTAAATCATCATCAATTCCAATTGTGAAATTATGATGTAAAATACCCTGCATCATATATTCAACAATCGCTTTGACATCACGTGGCTTAAATTCTTTGGAACCTAAACCATAACGACCACCGAATACAGCAATCTTGGAATCAACAATACTGCGAACATTTTGATACAAAGGTTCACCAATAGCACCTGGTTCTTTCGTTCTGTCTAATACAGCAATTTGTTCAACACTTGCTGGCAAAGATTTCAAGAAAGCGTCCACAGGGAATGGGTTAAATAAATGAACTTTTACCAAACCAACACCCTTTGGTAAAAATTCCAAAGTTTCTTCGATTGTTTCACATGCAGAACCCATCGCAACAATTACATATTTTGCATTTTTATCACCAACATAATCAACCAAACCATATTGACGACCAGTTAATTTAGCAAATTCGTCCATGCAATCTTGAACTATTTTTGGCACAGCATCATAAAGTGAATTTGCTGCTTCGCGACCTTGGAAATAAACATCTGGGTTTTGAGCAGTTCCACGAATCGATGGATGGTCTGGGGACATACCTTCGCTATGATTTTTTACAACCAATGTATCAGGCATCATTTGACGCAATACATCATCTTCGATTCTTTCCAATGTTGATTCTTCATGACTTGTTCTGAATCCATCAAAGAAATGCAAGAAAGGCACCCTGCTTTTCAAAGTTGCACTATGTGCAATTGCAGCCATATCATGTGCCTGTTGAACACTGTGTGAAGACAACATAGCAAAACCAGTTTGACGCACAGACATAACATCACTATGATCGCCAAAAATAGACAAAGCATGTGTAGCCAAAGCACGTGCTGCAACATGCATAACAAAAGGTGTTTGTTCCCCAGCGATTTTATACATATTTGGAATCATCAAAAGCAAACCCTGAGATGCAGTAAATGTTGTTGCCAAAGACCCCATCTGTAATGCACCATGCAAAGCACCCGCTGCCCCTGCTTCTGATTGCATTTCTATAATTTCAGGGACAACACCCCAAATATTCTTCTTATGTTGAAAAGACCATTCGTCAGCCAATTCACCCATAGTAGAACTTGGCGTAATAGGATAAATCGCAGCACAATCAACACATCTGTATGCAACATCAGCCGCAGCCCAGTTTCCATCAACAATCATTTTTGCCATATCAAACACCTTAAATTTAAATGTAAATTTTATACGGGAATATTACCGCTTTTCTATATTTAAGGCAAGATGATATTTATAAAAAAATAATGGGTTCAAAACCCATTATTTTTTAGATTTTTTATCTTCTTTTTTCTTATCAGTTTTATCTGATTTCTTTTCTGATTTTACTTCTTCTTTCTTTGTTTCTTTTTTTACTTCTTTTTTAGAATCAGATTTTATTTCTTCTTTTTTGACTTCTTTCTTTTCTTCTGATTTTGCTTCGTCTTTTTTTGCATCTTTTTTGGAATCAGTTTTTGTTTCTTTTGGTGTTTCTATTTTTTCCAAATTTTTTGTGCCGTATTTAGACAAAGCGCGAACCATATCCATTGCACGTTGTAATTGATAATCACGTTCATCTTTTTCTTCATCAGTTAAATTCAAGAAATCTTCATCTTCGTCATCATCTTTATTTTTAGATGATTTTTTTGAATCTTTCTTTTTTGATTTTTCTGATTTTTTTGAAGCATCGTTTTTCAAAGAATTTTTAAATGTTGCTTCTGTAAATAATGCTTCTTTCTTTTCAAGTGTTTCAACTTTACTTTGCAAAACTTCTATGTCAGGTGTAATACCTTCATTTTGAATTGAACGACCACTTGGTGTATAATAACGCGCAATTGTTATATGTATTGCAGAACCGTCACCCAAAGTTTTTTGTTGTTGAACAGAACCTTTACCAAAACTTTGTGAACCCATAACGATTGCACGACCATTGTCTTGTAATGCCCCAGCAACAATTTCAGATGCAGATGCAGAACCATGATTTATCAAAACAACCACAGGTTTGCCATTTGCTAAATCGCCATCTTTTGCAAAAGACCTTTCAATATCAGTTTTTTCTTTGCCACGTGTAGATACAATTTCACCTTCGTTCAAAAATGCATCTGATACTTCAATAGCAGCAGTCAAATATCCACCTGGATTATTACGTAAATCGAGAACATATCCGGCTACTTTTTTCTTTTCTAAACTTTTTAATGCTTCTGTTAATTCTTTGGTTGTGGTTGCACCAAAATCAGAAATACGGATATAACCTATCTTTGCAATTTTATCATCATCTTTTGCAACTGCATCGACTTTTTCTGAATATTTTACAGATTTAACTTTGATTATCGCACGTGTTAATGTCATAACTTTTGGTTCTTCACCATCATGAACGATTGTCAATTTGACCTTGGTTCCTGGTTTGCCTTTCATTTTCTTAACCGCCTGATTAAGCGACATATCAAAAACCTGTTCGCCATCAATATGTGTAATATAATCGCCTGATTGAATACCTGCTTTAGCAGCCGGTGTATCATCAATCGGAGATATCACGCGTACAGCACCTTTATCACTTGTAATTTGAATACCCAATCCACCAAATTCACCATGTGATTTATCATAAAATTCTTTGAAATCGTCTTTTGATAAATAAGAAGAATGAGGGTCTAACGCAGACAACATACCATTCATCGCACCTTCTAACATTTTGCGTTCATCAACTTCTTCTACGAATTTATCGCGTGCTGTTTCAAAAACCAAAGCCAATTTTTTTAATTCGGAATAAATCTGTTCGTCAGTCAAATGAACCACAGGTTCTTCCTTTTTATTCTTTGTTGCAGCATCAGCAATAAATGGTGTTAAAACAGCTAAAACAATTAACAATTTTCTTAACATAACAATTCCTTTTACTTTCATAAGGCAACATTAGTAAAAAAATAAAAATTCTGCAACACGATTTTTTATTATTTTTTATATTATTGATTTGACGAATATATATTTTGTATTTTATGTTTTTTTAAAATTCCACGATTTACAATTTGAATATGTTTTGATAAAATGAATCCTATGTATAAGAAGAAATTTGTTTTAACCTGTATTATTTGTAGTGTTCTGACAATGTCTGCATTTGGTGCAAATATCGAATTAACAAAAATTCAAAACCAAATCAAACAAACAGAACAACAAAACAAACAAATTGAAATTAAAATTAAATCTTCCCAAAAAGATATGGAACAAACAAAACAAAAATTGGTTAAAACTGCCAATCGCGTCAGCACTTTGGAAGAGCAACGTTCAGAATTAATAAAACGAATTGCAGAACTTGATAAACAACGCGACGCAATTCAGAAAGATTTAAATCAAAGTCATAATGGCATATCTGATTCTTTGGCAAGTATGTTGTTTATTGCATCTAATCCTACATTTGATTCAAAAACCATGCACGAATATGTTTTGACATCTGTGGTATTATCTTCTGCAGCAGACCAATTTGATATTCAAATCCAAGATGCTACAAAAAAAATTACTGAATTAGATAAAATTCGTGAAGCACGCACAATTGAAAAAGAAAAATTAGATCGCAGTGCTAAAAGATATCACAATGAAAAAACTGCGTTGGATAAATTATTAAAAACCCGTTCAGAACAAAATGAAAAATTAAAAACACAACAAATCGCTATCCAAGATAAATTGAAAATGTTATCAGCCAAAGCAAAAAGTATTTCTGAATTGTCTGCTGGGGTTGGTTCTTCTGAAATGTCAAGTGATACACGTTTTTCAATTCGTAAATTGACACCACCTGTGCGCGGAAGATTAGTTGTAAGATATGGCGAAAAAACAGCATTGGGATTAAAATCAGATGGTTGGCGAATACATACATCTGGTGATGCTTTGGTTATGGCACCTGCTGATGGCGTTGTAAAATTTGCAGATAATTTCCGTGGTTTTGGCAAGGTTATAATTATGTCCCATAAAAATGGGTATAATACAGTTATGACAAATATGGGTTCCATAGATGCCTTGGTCGGTCAGGAAGTTTTAGCGGGCGAACCTATTGGTC
>JAFZIM010000041.1 GCA_017554365.1 Alphaproteobacteria bacterium
CAGGTGTACTTGAAAACAGAGACAGAAGAATTTTTGAATAATGATATTTTGTACAATATATACAACACAAACAATACAAGGGTGAAATAACATGTTAATTCAGGCAGAAAAAATAACTTTTGGTTACACGGACAAACCTCTATTTAAACAGGCATCGTTTTCCGTTAATGAAGGCGATAGAATAGGTTTAGTAGGAGATAATGGTGCGGGTAAAAGCACCCTTTTTAAATGTCTATTGGGCATTGAAAAACCGTACGAAGGTCAAATTGTGATATCCAGAAATGTAGATAAAATTGGATATATACCACAAAGTTTGCCAACTGATATAAAAGATAAAACTTTTTACGATTATTTATTGGAAGCAATTCCGGATGATGAACGTGATTATTCTGGTTGGAAGGTTGGTGTCGCGATGGAAGACATTGGTGTTCCACAAGAAATTAGGCATTTTCCACTGGCTAACTTGAGTGGTGGATGGCAAAGAATGGCGCTTATTGCGCGTACAATGCTGGATGAACCAAGTTTGATATTAATGGATGAGCCTACTAACTATTTAGATTTGGAAAAGATATTTAAATTGGAAGACTTGTTGTTAAATATCATCAAAATACCGTATGTTGTCATCAGCCATGACCGTAAGTTTTTGGATAGATGCACAAATAAAACTATGCATTTGCGTGATGGTCAAATTATTTGTCACAAGGTGCCCTATTCTCATGCCAGAACATGTTTATTAGAAGAAGATTTGGCTGCTGCAAAAGCTCGTGAAAACGAAGAAGCAGAAATAGAAAGAATCCGTGCAGCAGCAAAACGTATACATATTTGGAGTGCCGGGCGTAATCCCGATATGGACAAGCGCGCCAAAGCAATGTATACACGTGCGAATCAATTAGAGGCAAAAAAAACAGAAGTGTATGTTGCCGCTAAACGTGAAATAGACTTTAATCCTGACGATATCAGACCAAAGATATTATTGCGCGTAAACAATTATCAAGTAGTTGCACCGGATGGGCGTGCTCTGTTTAAAATACCAGAAATGAATGTCAAAAAAGGCGATAGAGTCGCTATATTGGCAACAAATGGTGTTGGTAAAACACAGATGTTAGAAGCATTAATGAGGGCATACAAATCACCAATAGCAGATTCTAAAAACAACATAGAAATGCGTTTTAACCCGCAAGTGAACATTGGCTATTTTGATCAACATATGGCACATTTACCTTTGTACAAAACCATTACCGATTATATTCAATCGCTAGGTAAAACAACCCAAGAAGCGACAAAGCTTTTAGTAAATGCTGGTTTTCCTTACAAAATGCATACACAAAAAGTTTCTGAACTAAGTCAAGGTGAAAAGGCGCGTTTAGCTTTTTTAGCGTTAAAAGTTGGTAAAATTAATTTCTTTATTATGGACGAACCAACAAATCATATTGATATTGATGGTCAAGAAAAATTCGAAGATGCGGTTATCAGTGAAGGTCATACATGTATTTTTGTGTCTCATGATAGATATATGATGGAGCAAGTGGCTAATAAATATTATCAAGTCAAAAAAGGCGTGCTGGTTCCTGTCGATTCTGTTGAACCGTTTTATAAGGAAGTGATGGCAAAAAAAGATATAATGACTTTTGAAACGAAACAAACAAAAGGTAGATAAATGTGCCAGACAGAATCACAAAAGATGTACGACAGTCTGGCACCGGGATACAGAAATTATTCCCGATCCCGATTGTTATATTTGAATGCTGTGGATTCTGTGGTTAGGCAATATTTGACACCAGAATCTTCTGTTATAGATTTTGGCTCGGGGGATGGTGTGCGCGTTCATAATATTGCAAAAAACATCACTTCTAAATTATGTTTAGTTGAAAATTCTTGTAATATGATTACAAAGATAAAAGACCAATATCCACGCGCGTTGATATTAAACCAAGATTTTGCCGACGTAAATTTCCAAACAGGAAAAAAATACGATATTGCAATTTGTTTATGGAATGTTTTGGGTCATTTGGGCAACGAACAACGGGTTTTGACAGGATTGACAAACATTAGAAAATCCGTCCGCAAAAATGGTATTGTGATTTTAGATATCAATAATCGTCATAATATTTCGCAGTATAAAATCAAAGCTGTTAAAAATATTATAAAAGATGTTTTTACATATAAATTTGCAAATGGTGATATAAAATTCAATATTTCGATAAACGGTCAAAACATACCATCATATGTTCATATATTTAATAAGCACGAGATTGAAAAACTGATTGATGCGGCCGGATTTGAAATCAAATCTGGGGTTTATATAAATTATGCAAACGGTGATATTGAAAAATCCCCATTATTCGGTCAACTTTGCTATATCTTGACCGTTAAAAAATAAATATTTACTGAACATCCAAGACAAGATTTCTCCGCCAGATGGCATATCGTTTATTGTATCACATAAATATGTGGCCGTATCTGATATACAACTAAATTCTATCCAGTACTTTAATGCATTAAAATCAATATTTGGTTTGGATGCAATATACCCTTGAAAGAAAGATTTGAATATTTTTTGATTAAAATTTCCACCATCAGGGAAAGACCATTCTACCAATGCGTGTCCCAAATCTTTCAAGGGATTGCCAACACAAGACCAATCAAAATCCAAAATAGCAGATATATCTTCGTCTTGGAACAACACGTTTTGGACACGAAAATCGTTATGTATTATACATATACCAGATGTTTTCAAGAATTCCGATTGTAATAAATGTTCAACAATTGAAATAAAATCTGTACCATTTGTATATTTGTTCTGAAGTTTATCTTTCAGATTAATTGCACGCAACAATTCTGATTCTAATTTTCTAGTCGGTAATGGGGGCCCGGCAAACCCCTTTGATGCATCATGAAATCTTGCCAACATCATACCAGCATTAAAAGCCATTTTTTCTGATATTTGTTCCACAGAACAAGACGTTCCATCACAAAATTCCAATAACGATTCCGCCCCAGGATATAAAACACGTCTGACCGGAATATTTTTTTGCAAAAGATAATCTGAAAAATTCTTTTCAAACAATATATCTTCATTTGATTTATTGCGTAAAGATTTTCTGTATATGTATTTTGTATTGTCATCGGTTATCAAAACAAATATGTCATTATCAAAACCATCATAGATTTTTTTATACGACATAAAATTCTTACTAAATTTTTTTGATAATAATTCAAGATTCAATGACATTTTTAAACTCTTTAGTTAAATCTGACCATGGTATAAATCTATCTTTTAAACCCAATTTTTGATATATTTTTACATACTTATCTGCTTGGGATTCTATAGAAAAACCTTGCGCAAACGCCAAACCATTCTTGATAAGTTTATCATTTGTTCCATCATTATGCAAAACTTTTATTATTTTTTGGGCTAAATCGTCACTGTTTTCAGGCTCAAACAATAAACCTGTTTCTTTATCTTTGATATATTCAGATATTCCACCAATGTTGGTTCCAATCGGTATGCATCCACATGCACTGGCCTCTATATTTACATTCCCGCCACCTTCAGATCGCGATGGACATATATGTGCAACAGCACCTTTCATATAAGAATAAAGTTTTTCCAAAGGAATCGTACCTATAAAATCAATTTTGTTTTGTAATCCTAACGCATATGCTAAGTCTTTTAAGTTTTTTTCTTCTTCTCCTTCCCCCGCAATCAGCAATTTTAAATCAGGAAATTGTTTTGATACATCAGCAAAGGCATTTATTAATATATCTAAACCTTTGTCATAAACCAATCTTCTGGCAGAGATTATATACGGAACACGGCTGTTATAAGGTTTGATATTTTGTATTTTATTTAAATCCAATCCTGTTTTAATAACAGGAACAAGACCGGAAACATTAGCAACACTTCTGGCATCGTCAACTATTGATTCTGAATAAGCAGAATATCCATCGGCTTGTGCGATACTGTTTATACTGTCAATTTTATGTTCTTCCCAAATTGGTCCTTCGGAAACATCACCACCAACAAAAGTCATTAAACACGGCACATGTAATTTTCGTGCCAAGACCAAGGCAAACAACGGTAATGGACGTCGTACACCAACTACATGAACTATATCAGCTTTTAATTCCGGGTTTGCCAAGATTTGTTTTAGAAAATTTCTGTATTCATCATCTGTATCAGGTTTTGAAATACGAAATACTTTGGTATTATCATACACGTCATATGACGGTAAATTTTCTGGAAATTTTTTTGTTAAAACAACCGTTTCTATGCCACGTTTATTATATTCAAGACAATACGATTCCACAGAAGTTTCCACACCACCCATATTTGGTTTATAAATAGATAGTACAAACAACACCTTTTTAATTTTTCGCATTAGATATTCCTTGTTTTATACATTTGACAATAAATAGCACCTGTTTCGTAGACATATCTGTAAACATTGGGAGACATAATAAATTCTTTGCAAAAATTTCCGCATTTGGAAAATCTGTTGGTTTACATTTTGTCGCCTTTTGTATATATGCAAAATGCGTTAGTGGCGGAAAACCAAAAGAATATTCAACTTGATGTTTTTCAAGTTCTTGTACAATGCAATCACGGATATGCCGATTTTTGCATATTATCGGTATATTAAAAATACTTACGTTTTTATTTCTCATATTTAATACAAATGCTACTTCGAGAATATCATCAAGTAATTCAGAATATGTGCGTGCTAATTTCCAACGTTTTTGCAGAATTTTTTTGGCGTTTTGTAATTGTGTCAACCCTAATGCTGCGTTTATATCACTCATACGAAAATTGAAGCCTATATCGATTTTCTTAAGGTAATCTTTTGTTTTTTTGAACCCTTGATTTCTTAGTGAACGTAATTTATTAGCAAACTGTTCGTCATCTGTCACAATCATACCGCCTTCACCAGTAGTAATTTGTTTATTAGGATAAAATCCATAAACATTTGCCAACGCACCGGCTTGGGGCGGAACACCAAAAGATTCACAAGAATCTACAATTATTGGTAAACCATTTTTTTTTAGTTCAGACAAATCGTATTGTTGACCGAAAATATCAACCGGTAAAATCGCTTTAACTTTTTCGGGACTAATTTGTTTCAACCTGTTGGTATTTATTAATCCGTTATGTGAATTCACATCACAAAAAACCGGGATCGCACCTTGATATAAAATACAGTTTGCAGATGCAATAAAAGAATATGCAGAGGTTATAACTCTGTCACCTTTTTTAATTCCCAATGCTTTCATACATATATCTAGACCTGATGTGCCACTGCTAACCGCGATTGCGAAACGGCGACCTACAAATTTGGCAAATTGTTGCTCAAAAATTTCTACGCAAGGCCCGCGGCTTAATTGTTTTGATTTTAAAACATTTTCTACCGCTTTTAATTCTTTTCTGGTTATATTGGGTTGAAATAATGGAATTTTCTTCATAGTTTTTTCTGCCTGTTATTATTGCAAATTTGATTGATTAAATTTTTATTATATGTCGCGACTAATTTCGGATTTTCAAAAGGTCTATTAGCATCCTGTTTTCCATAATTTACAGGGTTCCCATA
>JAFZIM010000042.1 GCA_017554365.1 Alphaproteobacteria bacterium
AGCAACTTGCTTTTTGAATTCCAAACTTTTTTGTGCCGCATTTCTTAACAATGTTATCATTGGAATAAAGAATTGTGGACGAACAACATACATTTTTGGATAACGATGGGAAACATCGACTATGCCGCCATTGTATAATTCGCTATCAGGTTCCAATGTGGAAACCAACACAGCATATTCACATTTTTTATTATTTCTGTCTTTATCCAATTTCTTAAAGAAATCTTCGTTTTTATGCTTTTTTTCTGTGTCGTCGCCTTCGTTTTTCATTTCGAACATAATAGAAAGATTTTCAACCCCGTCTATTTCTTCTCTGAATACGAAATCACCTTTGCTTCCTTTGTCATCACCATCATCTTTGACAACTTCATTATCTTTTTCAAAATAACAACCCTGGAAAGCAGCGGAACGCAATTTGTTAAATTCGTCAGAACAATATTGTTCCAAAGATTCACCAATCATCTTTGTTGATAATTTGCTTTTAAAATCTTTGTATTGTTTGATTTCTTCTTCTTTTGCCTGCAACAAAGTTGTATATTGATTTTTCAAAGCCAATATATCTTTTTCAGATTGTTCTTTTAATAATTTAACATCATTTGACAACAAATCAATTTCGCGGTCTTTTGCGACCATTTCATCGCGTATTTCACTATCTTTTTCAGCCAAAGCCAATTTCTTTTCCGAATCAAACGCCTTAATTTTAGCATTTGCTTCATCAATCTGCTTTTGTAATTGGGCCAGTGCGTCATTTTTGGCTTGTTCTGATTTAATAGTCAAGATTTCGATTTCTTGCTTTTTCTGGGTTTCCATTTGTTTTATTTGTTCTGCGATTTCTTTTTGAAATTCAGAATCATGAACCTGTTTCAATATATCAGCATAACCTGCTTCATCTAATGTAAATGTCTTTTGACAATGTGGGCATTTTATTTCGTGCATAATGTTTTCCTTTGTTTTTATTTTTTAGTTTTTATATATCATAAAATGTTATTTTTCAACACTTTATTGATAATATAGATAATAAAATTAAATTAGGACAAAAATGGTCCATTTTATCTTGACTTACAAATATTTTGGTTATATATTTTTATTGTATTAACCAAAAGGATTTCCCATGTCAGACGACACACGCAACACATTTGTTAAATTCAAACAAAAACTTGATATCATTGAAGCTATGCGTTATGGCACAACCAAAAGACAAATTAAAAACATAATCTCTCATTATGCAGATAAAGACGAAGTTAATGATAGAACAGTTAAACGTGAAATCGATTCTTTGCGTGATTTCTATTCAAACGAACTTATTGTTGATAACGGGGGGGCAAAAAAAGAATATGAAGATACCATATATAAATTGGAATTATGTGATTTTCCTGTTGATTCATTAGAAGAAAAAGATATCGTTGCACTTGAATCTGCTGTAAAAATTCTTAAACGTTATAACGATGTTTCTGAAAATTTGAAATCATTACTTAATAAATTAAAAACAAAATGGCGTAGTTATTTAAACAATCATCAATCAAAAAATCCTGATAGAATTATTGGTGATGCAGAAGAAAAAGCCAGTTTGAATTTCGTTCATACAGGCCCTGTGGCGAAAATAGAAATAGATGACAAAGTTCAACAAACCTTGGCCGAAGCAATTTTTCATCAAAAGGTTGTTTCTTTTGATTATTACAATAAACCATTGAAAGAACTTGTATGTCCTTTGGGATTCTTGCAGGGGAATAATAATAAATATTTGGTTGCTGCTGATATAATCACAGATGAAAAAGGGTTCCATACTGCAAATCTTAATAATACTCATATCAGAAAATATAAATTACCACATATTTCAAATGCAAAAAACACCCAGGAAAGTTATATACTGACAAAAGATTTTACAATGGAATCTTATGCAAATTCTATGTTTGGAACATATAACGACGGCAAAAAATGCAATATTGAATGGGTGGTTCCAAAAATAGCACCTAATGGAAAACCTGCACCAATGGCTGAAATTAAAAGATACACATTTCACCCAACTCAAAAAATCACTGAAAATGATGATGGCTCTTTGAAAATCACATTTAAAGCCGGTGATTTAACAGCAATTGCAAGATATCTTTTTGGTTGGGGTGGTATTATCGTTCCAGTTGCACCAAAAGAATTAATAGATACTTACAACGATATGTTAAATACTTGTATAAATACTATTAAGAAAAAATCAAAGAAATAAAAAACGCGTCATTTGACGCGTTTTTATTTCAGATTAAAACATTATATTCATATCGCTTTCGTCTTCGATAAAATATAATTTTTCACGATTTGCACGTTTAAGATTTCTGCGCATCTGATTTGTTATTAAATTTCTTATCATTTGCTTTGCAGTATTTTTTATATAACTATTACTGGCTTCTGGGTTGATTTCTCTTAAATCTACCAAGTATTTATTATATAAACGTTTTTGAACTTCTTTCCTGTTAAGATTAACTTCGCGTACCAAATCGTTTTGTGCTGATACAAATTCAGCAGTTGAAATTTCTTCATTCAAGAATTGATAACAATTCCAATTTAATTTCTGACGATTTCCCAAAAAGACATTGAAAAACACATCGTAATCATCATATTTAGTATTGCCATGACGACATTGTGCAATCTTTTTGTTGCTTTTATATTCATATTTACTTGGTTCAAATTTTATCATTTTATATCCTTTTGTTTTTTTGTTAATCAATGAAATCTTTTTTGATTTCAATATAAATATAAAATCAGCATCAGACAAAATTGGTCCAAAAAAAAGACCCTTGCGGGTCTTTTCTAAATATGTTTCTCAGGCAAAGCTACGTGTATTCTTTCTGGGATACGCCCTGCTTCTGAATACAACATATCACCTGGCGATAACAGCAATTCAGCCCCCTCTTCACCAAGGTTTACCCTAGAATCTGTTTTTGACCGAACTTTAAAACATATTTTTGTTGGGGTATTAGCATATATAGTACTTGTAATATGGTTTCCACGTTGTGTTGCCATTATCAAATAAACACCTACTGAACGGCCATGTAAACCAATTAGTTGAACAAATTTTTCAGTTTCTTTTTTATATTTAAATAATAAATCAATTATTTCATCTATCATGATTATGATTTTTGGCATATTCTTGCTTTCTTTAGAATGTTTATTACGTAAAATATTAATTCTGCAATCTATGATTTCAGCGATTTTATCAAAGAATGTCATAATTTCTTCAATGTCAGTGATAACAGGCATCAACATATTTTTCTTTTTGCTGTATTTTACAAAATCAAATGCCTTGGTATCTATGATTACAAATTTACATTCATCATTACTTAATTTAGCCGATAAAGATTCATATATATTTTTCAATAACATGGTCTTTCCGGTTCCACAACTACCACCGACAAATAAATGTGGCATTTTATCCAAATCTTTTACGATTGGATTTCCAAAAACATTTACCCCCATAATAACCGGCAATTTATATTTTGTATTTTTAAATTCTTTGCATTTAAGCAAATTTTTAAAACTTATTGGTTTTCTGTCTTCACGTGGCATTTCAATTACCATAGATTTCCCTTTGTTATCAATTTCAACATACAAACCAATATCATTAAAAGGTTTTATAAAATCGGAATACCGACCATCACCTGAAAAAGTATGGATAATATTATGAGTCCAAGGCCCCATTTTATATACATTATTGTCTTTCATGTTGTATCCTTTTTTATGTTCACATAAACACTATATTAGGTACAACAGACAAATATGGTCGTTTTTACAAGATCCCATTATAAGAATTTAAATCGTCTATTAAAAACTTTACCAATTTTTTAACAATGGTTTCACGACCTTCAGGAATTAACCCATGAATATCGTAAATCAACTGACATTCAAGATGTTTTAAATTTTCAAATAATTGTTCACGCATATTATCTTGGAATCTGGCCCCACGTTTAATCAAAGCCCTGCAAATAGTTCTGTGTACATTGCTAAGAGCTTCTGATTCATCATTAGCCAAAAACATCAGAGCATAAAATAATGGGGTTTTACCTTCTTTGTTAAATGGGTCAACATCAGCATGCCATTCATCTAACATATAACGAAGTAAATCAATATAACCTTCTGCTGCGGCTATGTGAACAATTGTATCCCCAGTATATTCATCAACATAACGTGGATAAAAACCAAATTCAATCAAAGTTTTTACGATTTCCACATTACCTGTAAATGCCGCATCATAAAGATAATTTCGTCCGAATTCATCTTTCTTTAAAATTTCATCTTTGTCATGTGATTCAAGATATTGCTTAATCGCATCAAGATTGCCATCACGAATAATTTGTGTAAATTCGTCATCGCGTGGCAAAGGTTTTTGTTCTTCTAAAATATCGTCCTTAGGCATTTTTGACCTTTTTATTTCTTACTTTATTTTTCCTGTCATGATATTCTTTTACTGTTTCTTCTGTAATATTTAAAAAAGAAGGCATATCTTCTATTCCAATAACATATTTTCCATACAAACCATATCCAGAAAAAGAAGCTCTTGCAAAAACAACTTCTATATTAGAATTAGAATCTGAACTTTGTTGTTCTAATCTAGAAATAATTTGATCAGATAAAATTTTAGATTTTGGTTTATAATTTGCCAATATAAACATCATTTGTACTGGTGTCTTTTTATCAACTATTTTTTTACATTTTTCAGAATATCCATTTTCAATTGATTGCTTTAAATCTTTATTTAAATTCATATCTATCATTTCTAAATCATATAATTGACAGAACATAGTACTTATATCTTTATAAAAATCATATTTGTTTTCATTTGAACTTTCAGCTTTTTGTTCCTCAATAAATTTCTGAAAATCTTTTAAATGTGCATTTAAAGAAGATTGCTTTTTATCTTTGCCATTACTAGATTTAGAATCACCAACAGCACCAGCGCCGTATTTAAGTTCTATACAAACAAGTTTTACTGGTTTTGCAGCATTATGATTTGGCCAATACAAAGCCCATAAATCAAATCTGCCACCATTTTTCTTGCCACGTTCTTTGTATTCTGTATCAACAATAATGTATTCTGTTGAATTTGCTTCACGTGCAATATTATTTTCAAACCATATTCTCTGTTGCGCTTCTTTTTCTGCATTATCAATATTAAGGTTATATAAATCTATACCTTCTGATATCCCATTTAGTAAATAGTTCCAATCAAAACTATAAAGTTTTTCATCAGACATACAAAAATTTATATTTGATTGTTCATTATTTTCTACATCAATTTTTTCTGTATTTTCTTTAACCAAAGACACAC
>JAFZIM010000043.1 GCA_017554365.1 Alphaproteobacteria bacterium
CCAAAAAGAAAAGAGCTTATTCCCATATTAAATATAGGAATCAAGCCCTGATATATTTTAATATATAAATTCTTGCAAACATTGATTTTATGCTGTATCTTAAATTCCAAGTTAAGAAAAGGGAAAATAATGGATTCTAATAACCAACTTTCTTTTGAAGAAGCATACAAACAATTAACTGAATTAGTAAAAAAAATGGAATCAGGTGAATTACCTTTGGCAGATTCTGTATCCGCTTATGAACAAGGAATCAAATTAAAAGCATACTGCGAACAATTATTGAAAGAAGCAGAATTAAAAATCGAAACATTAAAGGTATCAAATACTGGTGAATAATAATGGCTGAAAAAAATAAACTTTCGCCAGTAATGCAACAATATGTCGACATGAAATCTGAAAATCCAGATGCATTGTTGATGTTTCGCCTTGGTGATTTTTACGAGGCCTTTTTTGAAGATGCAAAAATTGTTAGTGAAACACTCAGTTTGGTTTTAACACATCGTGGCACAGATGGTTTTGGTGAAAACGTCCCAATGTGTGGAATACCATGGCATGCAGCAGACAATTATTTTGGTCGTCTTGTTAAATCAGGATTCAAAGTTGCTTTGGTTGAACAAATGGAAACCCCAGCGCAAGCCAAACAACGTGGTCATAAATTTATTGAAAGAAAAGTTATTCGTGTTTTAACACCTGGAACATTAACTGATGAAAATTTATTAACACCAACTAAATCAAATTTTTTGGTTGCGATTGTTCCGATATCAGAATCAAAATTTAATATTGCTGGATGTGATATTTCTACGGGTGAATTATTTGTTGGTGAAACAGATTGTATCATTGATGATATGATTCGTATAAATCCTGCTGAAATTATTTATCCTGAAAAAGATGCAGAAAATCAAATCATAAAAAATTTACGCGAAATATATAAAACAACACCTGTGTATGAAAAATTATATATTCGCAGTGATATAAATTTAATCGTATCACATGTATTTGCAGGTAATGTAAAATCTGAAATTTCAGAAAATATATCTGCCACGACATTGATGGCTGGATATTTATTTAATACACAACGTGGTGCAAATATATCTTTTCGCGCACCATACGATTTTAAATCAGGTCGTCAATTATTGATAGATTCTGCAACATGGAAAAGTTTGGAAATAGACGCACCTATAAACGATGGTGGTGTTTGTTTAATAGATGTCATAGATAAAACTAAAACCGCATCTGGGGCAAGAAAATTACGTTCTTATTTAAGAACTTTGCCTGGCGATAAAGATGTTATTTTATCACGTCAGGAACACATCGGACATTTATTAAATAACCATTCATTAATGTCTGAAATAGGTGGTGTGTTATCTCGTATTACTGATGTTAATCGTGCTTTATCTCGTTTACTTTCTGGACGTGGCACCCCAAGGGATATAAAAAATGTTTCTGAATTTTTAAATTCTTTGGATAATGTAAAAAATATCGGTAAAAAACTTGATACTGAATTGACTGAAAAATTTGCAACAATAAACACACACGAAGATTTTGCAAACGAATTAAGAAATGCTTTATCAGACGAATTACCTACATTTTTCAGGGACGGCAATATAATCAGAACAGGTTATAATTTATCTTTGGATAAAATGCGTAATTTATCACATGGCGCAATGGGAACTATCGCTGAATTACAGGCGAAATATATAAACGAAACAAATATAAATACTTTAAAAATAAAATATAACAATATACTTGGTTATTTTATAGAAGTCCCATCATCTCGTGCAGAAACATTGATGGCACCTGATTCGGGTTTTATACATCGCCAAACAATGACTGGAAATATGCGTTTCACAACCGCACAATTAATTGATTTAGATAACGATATTCGCAGTGCTTCTGAAAAAGCATCTGCCATAGAAACAGAAATCATAAATACATTAATTGAAAAGATTCGTGAAATTTCAGATGATTTGATGAATACATCTGATTTAATTGCTGATTTAGATGTTTGGTTATCATTGGCTGAAATCGCAGATATTTATTCATGGGTACGCCCAACAATAACAACATCAAATGAATTTAATATTGTTGGTGGCCGTCATCCTGTAATTGAATATGTATTACGTCATAATGGAAATAGTTTTATTAAAAACGATTGTGATTTAGATAAAAAAGAAATCGCATTATTAACTGGGCCTAATATGGCTGGTAAATCAACATATTTGCGTCAAAACGCGATTTTGGTTGTGTTGGCTCATCTTGGTTCGTTTGTTCCTGCTACGTCCGCCAAAATCGGAATTTGCGACCAATTATTTAGTCGTGTTGGTGCATCTGATAATTTGGCAGCGGGTCAATCTACATTTATGGTTGAAATGGTTGAAACTGCAAATATTTTGAATAGGGCAACGAAAAAATCTTTCATAATATTTGATGAAATAGGGCGTGGAACATCTACATTTGATGGTATGGCTATTGCCCAAGCGGTACTAGAATATCTTAATACATTACAATCACGCACTTTGTTTGCAACACATTATCACGAATTAACAAGATTGGTTAATGATGAAAATTTACAACATGTGTCTTGCCTGACCATAGATGTTCGTGAACATAATAATGACATTGTATTTTTACATAAAATTATACCTGGGGTTGCTAATCGATCATACGGTATTGCAGTTGCAAAAATGGCTGGCATGCCACAAAAGGTCGTAGAACGTGCAGAAGCCGTATTATCAGGTCTTGAAAACAATGATTCACAACCACAAAAACAGATACAAAAACCATCTGTTAAACCTGTTGTCGAAGAACCAAAACCAAATAAACAATTAAATTTATTCGGATAAAAAATGGACAGATTTATAATCTTAGATAAAGATAGCGGTTTATTTAGTAGAACCGCTGGTTATCGTATTGCAAAATTATTTAATGAAAAAAAATTCGGACATATTGGAACACTTGACCCAATGGCAAGCGGGGTTTTACCAATCGCAATTGGAAACGCAACAAAAATGATACCTTTTATCGAAGAATTTGTTGCAAACAGGAAAGAATATTTATTCGGCCTTAAATTCGGTGTTAATACCGATTCTTTGGATATAACAGGTAATATAACAGAAACAAATAATCTTATTCCAACCGAAGAAGAAGTAAAATCTGTATGCGGTAATTTTATTGGCATTACAGAACAAATACCACCAGCATATTCTGCTATACATGTAAATGGAAAACGTGCATACGAAATGGCACGTAATGGCGAAAATATTGAAATGAAGCCACGTGAAATAACAATTTACGAATTAGAATATCTTGGGAAAACTGATGAAGAATACAATTTCCGCGTATTATGCGAAAGGGGAACTTATGTTCGTTCTTTGGTTCGTGATATTGCAAAATATTGCGGGGCGATTGCGACAACAACATATATAAAACGCACCATGACAAATGGCTTTTTATTAAAAAATGCCGTAAAACTTGATTTTTTAGAAAATCTGGTTCATAATGGGGGCGACGCAAACGAATATTTGTTGTCATCAGATTGTGCACTGGGGGACATTCCGGTAATCAATTTGTCAGATGAAGAAGCCAAACTTTATAAGAATGGCGGATTCATAAAAACCGATGAAACTGATGGTTTTAAACGTATTTATGCAGATAATAAATTTATAGGCATCGGATATGTAAAGAAAGGTCAGATTCGTCCAAAAAGAACTTTATAAAAAAACAAAGGAAAATGTAATGTCCATTACAAAAGCAAAAAAAAGCGAATTAATCGCAGCGTTCAAAACAACTGAACACGACAATGGTGGTTCTGCAGCAGCTCAGGTTGCTGTTTTAACAGAACGTATCCGCAATTTAACAGAACACATGAAAGCAAATCACAAAGACGAACATTCAAAACGTGGTTTGTTATTGATGGTTAACCGCCGTAAGAAATTATTGGCTTACATCAAAAATAATAATGTTTCTGAATATGAAGATTTGATTAAAAAATTGGGTCTTCGTAAATAATTTTCTAGAAAATTATGAAAAAACACCGGCAAATGCCGGTGTTTTTTTTATATAACCAATTATGGCAAATTGGTTGTTGTTGGTTTACTGAAACGCCAACCCTTAAATGTTTTACCCTTGATGGTCTGTGCCTTAACAGGGGTACGAACGTCACTGCCGTATGTCACGGTGTTTTCATTGTTTTGACCGGCGTATTCTGGGTCAACATCAGACCAATTAATTGTAATTGTATTGGCTGAACATGCTAAAACATCCGCATTTATGTCATTATATAAAAAGGCCCTATATTTTTCTTCTGCTTGTGCACAGAACACAGAACACTGAGAAGCACAATTTCCGCCA
>JAFZIM010000044.1 GCA_017554365.1 Alphaproteobacteria bacterium
AATCCAGCTGCCCCAACCAAAGATTCAACCCGTCGTCAGACGGGTTTAATTTTTGGTTCTGTGGTACGATGGTTCAACAATTCAACAAAGTTGATTTGGTTCGACTATGAGTAAGCGAAAACGAGCCTTGCGAAGTTTGAGTGCTAACGAATGCCACGCAGGACGCAAGTCCGAGTGAATCAGCTGCCCCCAACCAGAGTTTCAAAACTTGCCCACCGGGGCAAGTTTTCTTTTGTTTTCTAATACTTTCACCGAGTTCGAGAGTTAGGTTTCAGAAAATGTCAAAAAATTATCATTTTCGAACTTTCTTATACACCACGACTTGGAACAGCACAAAAACACCGTATGTGGTCTGCATATTTTGTTTTGAAACCATTTTTTGTAAATGTATCTATCCACCAATTCTGTGGTTTAATAAGACGCGTTTTATTACAGGTGATTAATTCGTCACCATTGGCTGCTGCTGCTTCAACATCTTCGGTTGTATTATGTATTGCACAAATCATTTTGCTTTTCTTAAACTTATCAAGCACATTAGGCAATTCTTTTTCGGAAAAATAAGTAAGAGTGCCATTACAAAATACTATATCTGCCACAATTGGTTCACAATCAAGGATAGATTTAATTTGTATTTTACCACTGGCAAACAAATTTTCTAGACATTTGGATTGATAGGAATATTTTTTTATATCTATTCCATACGCATTCATACCTAAACTTTGTGCAAGCATAACAATAACACCAATAGCAGCACCACAATCAAAGAAAATTTTAGGTTTATAACCAAATTTATTAACAAATTCATCCATCAGCATTTTAGGCGGTATTGAAAACATAGTCCAAATACCGTCTGTATCAAAATAGTCATAGTTTAAATAAGGATATTTTTGATAATAATAATGCATTTTTGTTCGGTTTTATTTAGTTATATGCTGACATTGTATAATAAGATTGTTGTTTGTAAAGTTTTTATATAAGTTTTTCTTTTAACTTATCAATCTCTTCCCCGATTTTGATTATATCAGTTCGCGAATTGCACAGATAGCACAACCAAAGATTCAACCCGTCGTCAGACGGGTTTAATTTTTTATTTAAAAATTATCTTTGCATAGTGGGGATTTTTGTCCTATGATTATTTATACATAGGAAAATGGGTTTATTATGCGACATTTTTTATCTAATATTATTTGTGGGCTTATTTGGAAAAAAACTTTGCGGGACAAAGTCCGTGTGATGATTCGTTATCCGCAAACACATGATTATATTCGTTATGTCCGCAAGTTTGCTAGAAATATGGCAAAACGCGAAATAAAAACTATGGTCGGGTATGGTTGTAAAAATTTCATAGTCGTTTTGAATAATAAACATGTGTTTAAATTTCCATTGTTAAATGATGGTAAAGAAATCGCAATACGTGAAAAAAGAATTGTTGATGCTTTCTATGGAATATCTCCGATAAAAATTCCTTTGATGAAAATAATACCTTATAAAAATATTTACATCAGAAAATATGAATTTGCAAAGGGTAAATTATTGACATCTGTACCACCAAAAATAATTGCTTTGCATCGTCAACATATCGCAAAACAAATAGCGAAATTTTTATATGTTATCGGAAAATCTGACCCAAAAGAAATTCGTGATTTAAAATCAAACCCAAAAGAAAAGCCTGATTTTATGTATGGTTGGTTTCAGGGTGATATTTGGCAGAATTTTATGATTGATGAAAAAACTTTTAATATAACTTTCTTCATAGATTGGGAAGAAACGGCCTTTACAGATTTTAATTGTTCTTTGCGTGTTGCTTCACATAATTGGGACAAATTTGGATACAAAGGCATAATTGTAGATTTAATGGCTGAATACGCAAAACTTTATTTTAAAAAAGCGGGTAAATAAATGAAAAAATTATTGATAAATATTTTGTGTGGTTTTATTCCGAATCGTAATTTAAGAAATCGTATTCGTATGGAATTAAATAATCCAATTCGTAAATGGACAAGATTTGCAAAATCTTTCAGTAATAAAAAACACCCGATAGTAAAATATACCTATGGCTGTCGATGTGTAAATTTTGTTGTGACCCTAGATAATAAATATGTATTTAAATTCCCATTAAAAGATGACGGGTATGTAATATCAACCCGCGAAAAAAGAATCACAGATGCTTTGCGTCCTATATCACCAATAAAAATTCCAAAAATGGAAATAATTGATTTTAATGGGTTGGCTGTTCGTAAATATGAATTTATTGATGGAATTGGTTTTAATCGTTTGGATAGAAAAATACAAAATGAAAATGTTGATAAAATTGCAAAACAATTAGCGAAATTTTTATATGTTGTTGGAAAATCTGACCCAAAAGAAATTGCGGATTTAAAATCCAGGAAATCTGATAAACCATCAGTTATGCATGGTTGGAATCAGAATGATTTATGGGATAATTTTATAATGGATAGAAAAACATTTGATATAATTGGTGCGATAGATTGGGAAACCGCAAAATTTGATGATTTTTATTTTTGTTTTACGAGTGGCACTGGTAATGATAGAATGAAACGAGCATTACTGCGTGAATACTTGAAAATAGCAAAATTTTCCAATAAATAAAAACTTGCAAAGTATTTTATATTATAGTACTAATTTCTCTAAGAAAGAGAAAGGAGTTCCCGTATGTATAAATTGTTGAAAGGTATTTCTTTATTACCTGCGTTGTTGGTATTACCTGTGTTTGCAGAAACATTGGTTAATCCTGGTGATGCTACATTAATCAGAAATGGTGCTACGTTTACAGGGAACACAGCAACAGTTGAATCTGAATATAGTGGTGAAATCATAGGTGGTGCCGTTTATAACGAAGGTATTTTGACTTTGTTAAATTCGACTTTTGGTGGAAGTGCAGAATTAGCAAACTCTGCTCAGAATGGTGGTGCAATTTATAATTTTCTTGATATAAATAGTAGTTGGGAAGTTGAAAAACCTGCTGAATTGAATATAAATGTTGCAACATTTGATTCAAATGTTTCCGAAAAACGTGGTGGTGCAATTTATAATTATGGTACGACAAGAATTGATAGCGCTACATTTACAAGAAATCATACAACAGGAATCACATGGGAATCACAAGGTGGTGCAATCTTTAATTCAGGGGACGACGATTATTTGGACGCCCCAGTGCCTACAATGGTGATATCAAATACAACATTTGGTGATGCAAATGATAACACAATGGGAAATTCTGCGTTGCAGGGTGGGGCGATTGCAAATGAACATTCTTTGTCAGTTGGAAATATAACATTAAATAATGTTAATTTTTATTATAACAACGCGTATGCTGATACAGATGATTCTGATGGTTATAATTCAACATTGGGTGGTGCTATCTGGAATCAGGGTGAAATGATTGTCAATGGTGATACCACATTCAAAGGCAATACCGCAATAGGTTATAATGTGACTGGTGGGGCAATTTATAATAGTGGAAAATTGACATTTAATGATGCTGTGGTTTTTGATTCTAATATTGCAAGAGATGTGAATTCTGGTGATGGTGCATATGGTGGTGCATTGAATAATGCATATTCTGCAGAAGTTGTATTTAAAAAGTTTGCGACATTTATTAATAACCAAGCATTAACTTCCGCCAATAAATATACACGTGGTGGTGCTGTCAATAACCAAAATGAAATGACTTTTGAAAAAGGTGCATTGTTCAGCGGAAATGAAGCAGTTTTAGGTGGCGCAATTTATAACGAAGATGAATTGACATTCGGAACTGGAACTTACACATTTACCGGCAATAATGCTGGGTTAGGTGGCGCAATATTTAATATGGAAGGTGATCTTACAATAAATAATGCGACGTTTGGTGGAAATACAGTTGCTTTGGGGAATAGCGCAACAAATGGTGGTGCAATTTATAATCGTGATACTTTCACAATTAATGATTCTGAATTTGCCAACAACACAGCATCTGGTAAAGGTGGTGCGATTTATAATGTTGATACATTAACAATTAATGATTCTACATTTACTCATAATACAGCAACTGCAAATTCTGGTGCAATCGCTCAAGATAGCAAAACAAGCGTGTTGACATTGAATAATGTTGATTTTGTTGAAAATACTTCTGATTGGGGTGGTGCAATAGTTGCACGTGGTGTTGTTGATATTACAAATGGTTCTTTTGTTGGTAATACATCAAATGATGGTGGTGGTGCAATATACCTTGCTTTGTTGGGAAATAAAGGTCACACATTAAACATCAATGGCACAACATTTACAAATAATTCTACTGCTGGTGTTGATCTTGATGGTGGTGGTGCAATTGGGTCTTTTTCTAATTTGATATTGAAAAATGCTAAATTCACAAGCAACCATGTAGATGGAACAGCATCAAATGGTGGTGGTGCTATATTTATGGGTTCTGAATCAACAAATGATTTAGAAAATATCACATTTGTAAAAAATAAATCTGCAACAAATGGTGGTGCTATATCTACTCGTTATGTAGATCAAGGTAATAATATAGGTGCTACGTTGAATATCCAAGGTGCAACATTCACATCAAATGTTGCTACTGACAAAGGTGGTGCTATTTATAACACTTTCCATAATGACAAGGCAGACAATGGTTATGTGATGTTGGCAAACACGATATATGCTAAAAATACTGCCGCAAATGGTGGTGCGATTTATAATGAAGCAGCAGGAACAACAGATACCACTGGCGGTGTTATGAAATTAGTGGGAACTTCATTTACAAATAATGTTGCACATTCAAAAGGTGGCGCAATTTATAATGCTGGTATTATGACATTGTCAAACACAAATGTATTTGAAGGCAATATGGCAAAAGGTGTTGCAAATGATATTCATAATGTTGGCAGTTTAACATTTGGCACATCTTCACAAACCATTATGGATGGTGGTATTACCGGAAATGGTTCTATGGTTGTAGCAGAAGCAGCAAGATTAAGCATCGGAACTGCATCTATAACCCAGGGTTCATTGACATTAGATGGAATAATAAATGCGACATTGGCAAATACAAAAGAATACGCAACATTTAATGTGTCCGATGAATTTACTGGTAATGGAACATTGAATTTAACATTGAAAGGTGTTGGTGAATACAATGTGTTTACAGCATCTATATTTGATCATGAACATGTGAATATATCAGATTCAGATATGTTGACATATGATTGGAATAATGCATACGATACAATCATTGTATCAACTAAATCGGTTGAAGAAATCGTTGAAAATACAGGTGTCGAAGCAGAAACAATCAATCCTGTTGTAAATATGGCTAATTCAGAATCTGATGGCTTGAAAGATTTGGCAAACAAAATGTTGGATAAATTGGCAGGTTCAGAAGCAGATAAGAAAGCTGTAGAACATGCCACAAAGGCAGTTCATCCTGAAACAGAAGCAGTTGTTCAATCTGTTGCGACATCAGTTCAAACAACAGTTGGTAATTTGGCTGCATCTCGTATGTCTGTGACAACAATGGGACGTGCTGGTGGTGATATAGAACCAACAGGTGCAGGTTTCTGGGCTAATGGTTTATACAATAAATCAAAACAAAATGGTTTATTCACAGGTTATACACGTGGATTTGCTATCGGTATGGATGCGAATTTCAATAAAGTGTTAACACTTGGAACAGGGTATTCGTATGCACATTCTAATATCGGTGCAACACATCGTGGAACATCTATTGATTCTTATACAATGTTTATATACGGACAATATAAACCAAATGCATGGTATGCAAATGCTGTGTTGAATTACACTATGTCTGATTATACAGAACAAGGTTCTGCATTGGGTGTGGATGTAATTGCTGATTATGATGTCCGTGCTTATGGTATGCGTTTAGCAACAGGTTATGATTTAAGAAATGGTATCACACCTGAATTTGGTTTACGTTATACCCATATTGATGCAGATGATTATAAAAATAATCTTTGTATCAAAAATAGTTTGGAATCTACAGATTATATGACATTGACTTTGGGTGGAAAATATGCGCGTAATTTCAAAACAAAAATCAAACATATTTCATTACGTCCTGAATTTCATGGTGATTTGAAATACGATGTAATGTCAGATGAACAAACCGCAGTTGTCACAATGCCAGGTGTTGATTCTTATTCAATCGCTGGTGGCAGATTGGCAAGATTTGGTGCTGAATTAGGTTTGGGATTGACAATGAAATATTATAATGCTGATTGGACTTTGGATTATGATTTCGAAATTCGCGAAGATTATACATCTCATACAGGTCGTATCAAATGGCGTTATAATTTCTAAACAAAATTATATGTATAAAAAGGCGGGGAAATCCCCGCTTTTTTATAGGGATTTAAAGTTGCAATATTTACAAGGCAATGCTAGAATCATATATGTGTAAAAGGTTTAGTATGTCAAAAAAATTTAAAAGATTTCGTAAAAAAGTTATGGGATTTATCTTTTTTAATTCGATTATTCAATGGGTGTTGGCTTTATTGATTGCTGGTGTGATTTGGTTTATATATCTGACATCTAAACGTAAATATTATAATATTGATATAGTGAAAAAATTTCGTGGCAAACCGGTGATTTTTGTTTTTTATCATGGACGTTCTGCCATGTTATCGCCTTTGATTAAAAGTATGAAAATACCTGCTTATTGTATTACTTCGCAACACGCAGATGGTCGTTTTATGGCTAAATTGCAAAGATTATTTGGGTTGCGTGCAATTTATGGTTCAGGAACCAAAGGTGCATTAAATGTTTTGCGCGAAGGTGTTTATGTGACAAGGGAAAAGAAATCATCAATAGTAGTCAGTGTTGATGGCCCGTCTGGTCCAGCGTTTGCTTGTCATGAAGGGGCGCTTTATTTCGCAAAAATGAGTGGCGCACCAATAATTCCATGTTGCTTTTCTGCATCGCGTGCAAAAATGTTAAATCGTTGGGATAGATATTTAATTCCAAAATTATTTGGAACAATAACTTGTGGTATCGGTGAACCTATATATGTTGATGCCAGGGCAAAGGGTGAAGAATTCGAAAAAAAGCGATTGGAAGTGGAAAAAGCCATGCTTGAACAATTGCGTAAAATGGATGCTGAATTTAATTTGCCTGTTGTTGAATATGGAATTACTGCCAGCGAATATAAAAAAAGATTCAAAGTCCAAAAATAAAAATTGCCCGCAAGGGCATTTTTTTTATTTGATAAAATCAAATATTTTCTAAATTACTATTGACAAAATAAAAATTTGGTCTATATTTATAGTGTTGGGGGTGAATAATATGCCAAATAAAATAAATTATGATGTCGTTATAAAACCGATTTTTGATCAATCTGTTTCGCCAGTATGGGAAAATTTTGTCGAAATAGAGGAGTTATCACGTGCAGAATATGGCCATTGTTTTTTAGATGGTTCATTTAATAATTTATATTATACGCATTTTGATGATTGGAAAAAATTAAAAGGTAATATAGCATTCGGGGCTTATTACGAAGATGAAATGGTTGGTTTCGTCAAAGGTTTCTTGGTAGACAAAGCAGAATATAAACTTGATTCTTTGTTTGTTAAACCAGATTTTAAACATCAGGGTGTTGGTAAACGTTTATTAGAATCTTTTGAAACATCTGTTTCTTTGGTTGCTTCTTATATTCAGGCAATATCTTATGATGGGGCAAGAGATTTTTATAAAAAACAAAAATACAAGGTCTATGGTGTCAAAGGCGATAATCCAAAAGTAGATAAAAAATTGCTTATGCCAAATCAGGGTGTTTTCCCAGTTTTTGGTAGATGGAAATCAAGTATTTTTAGAACAAAATTGGCTCAGGTTCCTGTGGACGCAAAATTATTAAGAGAATCTGAACATCATCCTATATTCGTTCATGTAAATGAAAAACATGAAATTGATGTCGTTGGTGTTAAAACAAATCAGGGTGAAAACCAAGTTTGGATTAGTCCAACAATTCCACAAGATGTCAAAAATTGTCGTGAAAACGCAGTATTAAGTCAGTTAAATAATATCAGATAAAATAAAACCCCGATATTAAATCGGGGTTTATTTCTTTTTTTATTTTTTACATCATTCCAGGCATAGAACCATTTGGTGTTGCTGGTTTTTCTTCTGGAATTTCAGACATAACTGCACCGGTTGTCAATAATACACCAGCCGTTGATGCGGCGGCTTGGATAGCCGTTTTTACAACTTTTGCTGGGTCAATGATACCTTCTTTCATCATGTCTACATATTCGCCAGATTGTGCGTTATAACCAAAATTGTAATCAGTATTTTCCATTATTTTACCGACAACGATTTCACCACTTACACCTGCGTTTTCAGC
>JAFZIM010000045.1 GCA_017554365.1 Alphaproteobacteria bacterium
CAAGGTGTTGTCGCAGGCAGTAATGCTGCTGCGCATGCGTTAAATATTGAACCACTTATTCTGGACAGAACTAATTCTATGATTGGTGTTTTGATTGATGATATAACAACGCTTGGGGTTGATGAACCTTATCGTATGTTTACTTCGCGTGCAGAATACAGATTAAATTTACGCAGTGATAATGCTGTTTTGCGTTTGGGTGAAACAGCTGAAAAGTTAGGATTAATTACAAAAGATTTACATAAAAAAATAAAAAAATTACGCGAAGCAACTGCAAAGGAAAATGATAAATTTTATGCTGGATATATTTCTCGAAATGAACGAGAAATTGCAAATTATAAAAAAGATAGCGAATTAAAAATCCCAAAAGATTTTAAATATACTAATTTGCCTGGGCTTACAAATGAATTAATTGAAAAATTGACTAAAACAAGACCCGAAAATATCGCGACACTGTCGCGGATTCCTGGGATGACCCCAGCCGGAATAATGGTTGTAATGCGTAAAATAAAATGCGGGAATAAATAAAAAAGAAATCGAAAGGAAAAACACATGAACGAAGTGGAAAAAACCGCCATATATAAAGCATTAGAAAAATCTACAGTAACAATGAAAACTGTTAGACATGATATTTTAAAGGCTGAGACTTATTACACAGATACTAATTATTATTTTGATGATTATCGTGTGGTTTTTACGCAATATACGCCCGCATCAAAAATTACACCAATGGGACATGTTTGTATCTTTGGTAAAAATAATAAACCGCTTTGTTCTTGGAATCAAACACGCATGAAAGATAAATATATTTATGACATTTATGTGGCTGTAAAAAATAAATACGAAGGCAAAGCCTTTAAAAATGTGGCTAAAATAGAACCAAACGATCCAAATAATTTTGGGAAAATTTTGTCTGAAAACGCAGAATTGATTTTTCCAAAAGATACCCCTGAATACAAAAGATTAGAAACAATCGCGATTCTAGAAACTATGTTTTTAAAACATATTGAACAGGAACATGGTAAATAAAAACCTTGAATTTTAGGTTTTTGTTGGTTATTATTTGCGTGACACGCCGGTTTAGCTCAGTTGGTAGAGCATCTCATTCGTAATGAGGGGGTCGTAGGTTCAAATCCTATAACCGGCACCAGAAAATTTATAAAAACACCGGCGAATGCCGGTATTTTTATATTTTTTTATCTTTTGCACAACACCATTTATTTACTGGGCAATTTTCACATTTTGGATGAAGTGCTTTGCATGTATATCTTCCATGCAATACCATTGTATGATTTACCATTGCGTGATATTTTTGTGGGATTATTTTTAATAATTTTTCTTCGACTTTTTCTGGGGTGTTTTCTTTGTCGCTACACCAATTAAATCGATGAGACAGGCGAAACACATGCGTATCAACCCCGATGTTCGGTGTATCCCAAAGAACGTTCATTATTACATTTGCTGTCTTTTGCCCGATGCCAGCTAATTTCATTAATTCGTTGCGATTGTGATATTTTTGCGGAAATTTATAATTTAAACAATTGCTGTTTTTATCTTTTAATTGCTGGGATAATTTTATGATATTGTTTGCTTTGTTATTAAAAAATGAAATTACTTTGATATGTTTTTTTAACCCATCTAAACCCAAGTCCAACATCTTATCTGGGCTGTATGCGATTTTGAAAAGGCTGGGCGTTACTTCGTTCACCTTTTTGTCGGTTGCCTGGGCAGATAAAATCACCGCCACAGCGAAAGTAAATTCATTTGTAAAATATAACTCTGACCGGATATTCATATTCAATGTAGGACATACATTTTCAAAATAAATATCCGGTGTAAGAGTTATTTTCTGTTTTTTCATTTATGCTTTTTCAATATCAATTGCAAAGTTGTAATCTTCAATTTGTTTAGTGAATTGTTCAGCTGCACCAATATTCATTTCAACAATTAGTGCGTCATGCATAATACGTTTTTTGTGTGCTTCGATTGCTGTATAAAGCCCAGAATCTGCCGTATAGGTCATTTTTATTCTGTCTGATACATCTAATCCTGCGGCTTTGCGTGAATCTTGAATGAAACGCAATGCATCGTTTACCAAACCTTCGGCGATTAATTCACCATTGATTTCAGTATTCAAAACAACCACAGCGGTATTATCTGGCAACGCGGCACCACTGATGCCTTCTTTGATTGTTAAACGGTTTTCAAATTCGTCATTGTTCAAAGTATATTCACCAACAACTAATTTATCACCGTCCAAAGTATAATCACCGCGTTTAACTGATGGAATTATTTCTTTTAATGCACCACCAAGACGTGCGCCAATTTTTGGTGTGATTAAATACACGAAAGAATCTGCCACAGATTTAATATTGTCCAAGAATTTAACTTCTTTGACATTTAATTCATCTGCGATGATATCCGCGTATTCATTCATATCAACCCCAGCAATTGTGACATCTTGAAGTGGTAAACGATTACGCAATTTATATTGTTCGCGCAATTGTTTTCCTGTTGACACTATCATTTGAACACGACGCATATCTTGTAAAATTTTAGTATCTGTTTCACCCGCCTTTGGCCAATCTTGTAAATGCACAGATTCTTTGCCTGTTAAATTCTTAAAGATATATTCACTTATGAACGGTGCAAAAGGTGCCAATATTGTGCAGAATTTTACCAACACATAATGCAATGTTTCAAAAGCACTTACATCTTCATCC
>JAFZIM010000046.1 GCA_017554365.1 Alphaproteobacteria bacterium
GTTTGTATTCCGTGTGGGATTATGATGCAACTGGCGCAGCAAGTGGTGTAGCAGCTACCGCTAATACAAAGAATCCTTGGAGCCGTGCTAGACAAGAAAATTTAAGTGATTACATCAATACCATTTTGGATAAGAATTGGTCAAAAGATTTTGATGATCAAACACCAACAAGCGATATGGCAATATATATCTTGCGTAAAGTTGGTTATATAGACAGCAAAGATGGCGATAAAGTTCATGGTATGTGTGCTTCCATTATGAAACAATGTCAAGATTACACATATACAACAAAGAACAAAGAAGCCAAATTTAATCCAACAAACGAAGTTATCAATCAATATTTGGCATCTGCTTTGACCAAAATTAAATTGAAACAAGATACAATTTTGGCAAATTATGCTGAAGATTGCCGTAGCGATGTTGAATCATGCTTGTCAACAAACAATTACGATGAAAGCAACCCAACAAGTTCTACATCAAGCACAGCAATCAATGCATGCCGTGCAGATATCGCAACATGTATGTCTGTTGGTGGATTTACACCTGCTGATAACACAACGTTGACTTTGACAGATATGCGCGATTGGGTAAAAACAATATCCATAAGTTGTGCACCATATGAATATTTGTCAGAGACAACAAGTAATGGTAAACTTGTCGTAGCATGTACACCATGTCCTTCAAAACCTCACTATAACGCAAGTGGTACTGCAGAAGGTGCTAGAATCTTGTATTCTGCTGGTGGACAGGCTGCAAAATGTACTTGTGAATCAGGTTATACCCCAACATATGTTAATGGTGTTATCGAGAGCTGTAAGAAAAATTAAAGAAATGCCCTTCGGGGCATTTTTTTTTCAACAAATAAAATATATATTAAAAAAACAGGGAACAATTTTTGTTCCCTATTCTTTTTTTATTCTTTAAACATTTTATTTATTTGAATCATCAATGTTTTTTATTTCTTCTTTGATGTTTGCCAATGCATTTGTTCTTTCACGTATTTTGCCATAAAAATCTGATTTAGATAAATTTACAGCATATTCCAATGCATGACACCAAGCCAGCGCATCACTATTTCCATGTGTTTTTATTGAAAATCCGTTTAGTCCCAAAAATACTGCCCCAGCATAAGAACGTGGGTCAATTTTATTTTTTAATCTTTTGAATAAATGTATTAAGAAAAATGTTCCCAATATTGCAAGCCAAGAACGCTTATAATTTGCCTTGACAATGCGAGAAATCATTTTTGCGGTACCTTCTACCGTTTTTAACATAACATTGCCTGTAAAGCCATCTGTGACGACAACCTGAACATTTCCAGCAGTCACATCATTACCTTCGACGAAACCGATGTATTCATAAGGCAATTCTTCGCTATGTTCTGTTAAAATTTTATTTAATCTTTGTAATGTTTCGCTACCCTTGGTTTCTTCTTCACCAATATTTAATATACCAACCTTTGGTCTTTTCATTCCGCCGATGATTTCAGCATAAACACTGCCTAAGATAGAAAAATCAAATAAAATTTCTTCATCACATAAAACATTAGCACCCAAATCAAGTCCAACAACACGTGTATCCCCATTTCCAGAAGGCAACATTGTTGTAATTGCCGGTCTTGATATTCCATCAACCGTTTTTAATGCCAATTTAGATAAAGCCATCAAAACCCCAGTATTCCCAGCAGATACAACCGCAGAAGAATTGCCTTCGCGGACATCTTTGATTGCCATATACATAGATGAATCTTGGGCATGACGGATAACATCGCGGACTTTATCTGTTCCAGATATAACATCGTTTGCATTTATAATTTCACAATTACGTGCTACACGTGGAAATTTCTTTAATAAATCACGCAATATCTTTTCATTACCAAAAACGCGAAAAAACACAGAACCTTCGCCATATTGGTATAAAAACTGATTCATACCACCCAAAACTGCATTTGGGGCATGGTCTCCGCCCATTGCATCTATTGAAATATATCTTTTGGAATCTGACATTTTGATATAAAAAAAGGGCATTCGGTAAAAAACCTTTGCCCTTTAATTTCCTTTTACAAGATTATTTTGAACCACATGCAGGGCAAACATGATGTGGACGTTTCTTTTCCCCGCATTTTTTACATACAGACACAGGCATTACAGACAATGCGTCATGTGAACGACGTTGTGCGGAACGAGCTTTACTTGTTTTACTTTTTGGAGTTGCCATTTTACAATCCTTTTATTTACATTGTTGTATTCTAGTATTTTATTACTCTTTTGCAAGTAAAAAATTAGTCACTTAAAACCTGAGCCATAAAAACACCATGATTATGCATCAACCCAACCACAGCACTATGATCATCAAGTCCCAAATGGAATTTAAAACCCTGTTTTTCCAAAGCAATTATTGTTGCCAATTTATATTCTGCCGTTGTTCCAGGATAATCATGCGGTTTACAAAACACCCTTTTTTTAACATCTGGCAATAAATCGTTTAACAATTTTTCTACTTTTTCCTGACCCATAGCCCAACGACCAGTGATGAAAACCAATGTAAAATCACGACCAAGCGCCTTTAACACAGGTATCATCATTTCATTAGGTTCACCAAATTTGTCCCATTTAGGCGTCACAAATTTCTTTGTTGTGACCCCATCTATGTCGCAAAATATGGCAGGTATCTCTTCTCTCATATCACTATAAATGCCCAGTTTTCCACTATACGCAGATACTGGGCATTTTCCAGTTATTAAATGATGTTATTTCATCATTTTATCCATACTAAGTTGCTTGTCGCCACCTTCTTCTGCTACCTTAGCAGCTTTTTCTTCTTCTTTCGCGATTTCGCGAACGCGGCGGACATAAGCACCTGTTCCAATTGGTATCAAACGACCAACAATCAAGTTTTCATTTACACCAACTAATTTATCTGTTGCACCACTAATAGCAGCATCTACCAAAACTTTTGTTGTCTGCTGGAACGATGCATTAGAGATAAATGAACGTGATGTTAATGAAGCACGTGTCAAACCAACCAAAACCTGAGAAGCTTCTGCAACCCTGCCACCATCTCTGGCAACACGTGCATTTTCTTCTTCGAAATCAACGCGGTCAACAACAGCGCCTGCCAAGAATGCAGTATCACCAGGATTACTGATTTCAACACGACGTGTCATTTCACGTATCAAAATTTCGATGTGTTTGTCGTTGATGGACACACCCTGTAAACGATAAACTTGTTGTACTTGTTCAACCATAAATTGTGCCAATGCTTTCTGACCCAAAATACGCAAGATATCTTGAGGAACAACATCACCATCAACCAATTTATCAGCTTTGTGAACCACATCGCCAGTTCTTACCAAGATATTTGTACCTTTGGCTACGACGTGCTTAAATTCTTCTGAATCATCTTCTGATTTGATATGAATAATGATTTTGTTTTTAGCATCTTCCAATTCAACTGTTCCATCAATTTCAGCCAATATTGCAGGTTTTGAAGGACGACGAATTTCAAGCAATTCTTCAACCCTTGGCAAACCACCAGTAATATCGCCTGTCTTTTTGGTTTGAACAGGTATACGTGCCAAGACATCACCAGCATGTATTGCTTGGCCGTCTTCAACATTCAATGTAGCATAAGTTGGCAATAAATATTCCGCGACTTTTTTGCCCCAAGAGATAACTTTGCCATCTTTATCAACCAATGTAATTGCAGGTGAAAAATCTTTCTTTTTGGTACCTGATAATTTCCAATCTATGACTTTCTTGGAAACGATACCTGTCACAGAATCAACTTCTTCTTGATAGGAAACGTTTTCTTCCAAATCTTTGTATTTAACAATACCATCTTTTTCAGCCAAGATAGGATTTGAATAAGGATCCCATTCTGCTACTTTTTGTCCCTTTTCAATCTTGTCGCCTTCGTGTACCAACAATAATGATGCATAAGGCAATTCACAAGAGAACAATTCTTTGCCGTCTTTTGCATCAACCACAGATATTTTACCTGTACGTGATAATACAACTTCACGACCAGCAGAATTTTCTACTTTTTCAACTTTGTCTAATTTAATGACCCCAGCAACTGGCATTTCGATAA
>JAFZIM010000047.1 GCA_017554365.1 Alphaproteobacteria bacterium
ACAGGTGGTTTAGGAGATATGTTGGGTGGCGATAGTATGAGCGGAATGAAAGATATGGCGACAAGTTTTATCCAATCAAAGATGGGTGGTAATGGTGAAAGTGGTGCTGGGAATGCGATGGGCGCGCTTTCAGGGGTGCTTGGTACTAATGGTGGCTAATAAAAAATAAATATAAAAAAACACCCGCAATTGCGGGTGTTTTAATTTAAAATTTTATTTTCTTTTTTGTTCGTATTCTTCTTGTTCTTCCAAAGTCATTGTTGCCAATGGTCTTGCTAACATTCTTTGAATGCCAATTTCATCACCTGAAATAATACTATATCCAAAAGTGCCGTTATCTAGGCGGTCTAGGGCTGCATTTATTTTTTGTAATAAATTAGCATTACGTTCAGACATACGTAAATTCATTGTGATTTCTTGTTCCATAGATGCCTGATCTTGATCGTCGCCTACACCTGCGATTTCATTTTTTTCAGCCATTCTAACATCATTCAAAACAGAATCGCGTTCATTTAATAATTCATCGCGTTGTTTTGTTAATAATTGGTAGAAATATGCCAATTGTTCAGGACACATATAAGGTTCTGATTTTTTTGGAACATATTTAGGGGCCAATTCAATATTTTTAAAATTTTTCTTTGCCATTTTATGATGCCTTTAATTCATTTACCCATTTTGTAAGAGTTTCTTCGTCCATAAGTCCAGAACGTGCTTCTTTTAATTCCCCGTTTTTAAATGCTAAAACACTTGGAATACTGCGAATACCGAATCTAGCAGGGGTGCGTCGGTTTGTATCGTCTATTTCAAATTTTACAAAATTTACATCTTTTTCTGCTTCGGATACTGATTCAAATATAGGCCCAAACATTTGGCAAGGACCACACCAAGTAGCCCAAAAATCAACCAATGTTAAACCATCAGATAACATAGAATCAAATGTTTCGTCGTTTGCGTGTTTTAAAGCCATTTTTTTCTCCTTCTGTTGTTGATATTTCGTATGAGTTTATTATAATCATAGCAAAATGCAAGAGAAAAACTACATGAAAAAAAACATTTATATGGATTCTGCTGCAAGTTGGCTTAAACCGGACTCTGTGATAAAGGCCCAGGTTGACTTTTTGACAAATTATTATGCTAATGCAGGCCGTGGCATTTGTGCAAGGGCGGGGCATGTCGATGATTTAATTGCAGATTCAAGACGAATTGTGGCTGATTTTATTGGTGCAGAACCTGAAAATATAGTTTTTGTATCTGGGGCAACAGACGCATTAAATCGTGTTGTTAATATTTTGACAACACAACCTGGATATAGTGATTTATCCAATTTTGCTGTTTCTGACCTTGATCATCATAGTGCTAGATTGCCATGGGAAAATTTATGGCATGACGCAAAAATTCGTAAAAAATTTGTTTGTGATTTAGATGAAAATTTAAATATAGATGTAAATTCAATACCAAAAACTGACTATTTAACGATTACTGCGATGTCAAATGTTTTGGGTGTTAAGCAAGATGTTGCTTCTATTATCAAAGTTGCAAAACAAAAAAATCCAAATGTAATAACGATTGTTGATGCTTCACAATATGTGGTTCATGAAAAAATAAATGTAAAAGAATGGGATTGTGATTTCTTGGCATTTTCAGGACATAAAATCGGGGCAGATACTGGTATAGGTGTGCTTTATATCAAAGAACCTGATAAATATTTCCCGGATAAATTTGGTGGTGGAATGATAAATAAAATCATAGATTCCGAAGAATCATCACAATGGATTTATAACAAAGTACCTGAAAAATTTGAAGCGGGAACTTTGCCTTTGACACAAATTGTCGGATTAAAATATGCTATTATGGAATTAGAAAAATGGAATGGTGGCAAAGATTTAATCAATTATATGTATTCTGAATTATCTAAGATTCCAAATATAAAATTAATAACATCTAAAGATGCATGTATGATAAGTTTTGTTGTAAAAAATATGCATGTTATTGATTTTGGTGCTTTGATAGGAACGAATAATATTTGTGTTCGTGTCGGTAATATGTGTGCAAGTTGGATACATAAAAAATTAAACATAGATGGTTCTGTACGTTTGTCTGTTGGACCTTGGAATACGATGGACGAATGTGAATATGTTATAAATACAATAAAAGAATTGGTAAAATAGAATGGTTGTGGAACGCGAAAAAATTATTGAAGAAATTAAAAAAGTATATGACCCAGAAATACCTGTGAATATTTGGGATTTGGGTTTGATTTATGATATAGCCATAGAAGATAAAAAAATTATTATAACAATGACTTTCACAAGTCCAACTTGTCCGATGATGGAAGAAATTTTAGATGAAGTAAAATCTAATGTTGAAAAAGTTAGTGATGGTAAAATTGTTGAAATGAATTTGGTTTGGGAACCTGCGTGGGATTTATCAAAAATGTCTGATGCAGCAAGGGTTGAATTAGATTTAACAGAACAGGGTTGGTAAAATGAATTATGAAGAAATGAAAAAATCTTTGTCTTTGCTAGAAAGTCCGATTGAAAAATTGGAAATGGTTATGGATTTCGGAAAAAAATTAAAACCGATTCCAGAAAAAGCAAAGTGTAATGAAATTTTTGGTTGTTCTTCTTTTGTTCAGATATGTATAGATGGTGATAAATTTTATGGTTCTGCTGATTCTGCGATGGTAAGTGGAATTGTCGCAATTATATTGGCTATGGTTGATGGAAAAACGATAGAAGAAATAAAAAATATGGATTTATTAACTGAATTTAATAGTTTGAATTTAAATTTTGGTGCGTCAAGGTTAAATGGTATTCAATCTATTGTTAGGTTTTTTAAGAATTTGTGATAGAATATATACAAGTAAGGAAGGAGTAATTTTATGCAAGATGATGAAAAATTAATTAGTATGGGTGTTATTTCTATAATTAGTGTTATTTTAATTACTGCTTTTTTACAGGTATGTTATAGAGAACAAAATAAAAACATTAATAGTGTTCGTAAAGAATTAGTTAATGTTCGTCATCAATATGAAATATCTGAAACAAAATTTTCCGCTTTGTCTTCTGCAGATTTATTACGCAATTCTGTGTTGGGGACTAATCAAACAGCAGAAGTTGTTTCTTTCAGTAAAACTATTAACATAGATAATATTCCAATGGTGCAAGAATGAGTTATCAAACAGGTCAAGATGTTTTGCCACACGAATATAGGGAATCTGTACATAATAAACAAAGTGCAGACCGTTTGAAATTTTTAATAGGTGTGGTTGGTTTCTTTTTTTCTTTATTTGCATGTTGGACAATCGTGTTGTCTTTGCAGACAAGTGAATATGTTAAATATTATGGTTTGGCAGATAGTGAAATTGAAAGACGTGCAGATATCGTTGACAGAAATGGTATCGTTTTGGCGAAAAGTGTTAAGTCAGGAAATATTAAATTATATCCACCAAAGGTAAAAGAAGACGATATAAATAAAGTAGCAAAGGCAATACATGAAATTAGCCCAGGTGAATATACTATAAACGATGCTTTGAATTTAATTCATTCTGGCAAAAAGGGAATTTATATAAAAAAACATGCTACCGAAGAACAACTTAAATTGGCTTATACTGCGAATAAAGCGTATGATTGTTTTGAAATAGAAAGTTTTACAATGCGTCGTTATCCACAACGTAATGCGTTCGCACATGTTGTTGGTTTTGCTGGTAAAGATGCAGGTTTGGAAGGTGTAGAATTTTTCTATGATAAATATTTAAAAGAAAATAAAGACCCATTAAAATTATCTATCGATTCAAGAATACAAAATATTTTTTATGAACAATTAAGTATCGCGATGAATAAATATAATGCCAAGGGTGCTTTCGGTATGTTGATGAAAGCAAACACAGGTGAAATGATTGCGATGGTTCAATTGCCTGATTATGACCCGAATAATATTATGGCCAGCCCAAAGGAAAATCGTAAATTCAAAATAATGCGTGAAAATTTTGAAATGGGGTCTGTGTTTAAAATATTTAATACAGCTTTGGCTTATGAAAACGGATTAGAAAATAATGTTTATGATGTATCTAAACCTTTCCCAATTAAAGATAAATATAATCGTGTCGTTCATTCTATCAAAGATATAGATACTTTTTATAGAGATATTAAGAAAGGCAAAAAGAAACCAAGAATGAAAGCACCTGAAATTATGTTGCATTCTTGTAATACTGGCAGTGCACAAATTGCTTTTGATTTGCCAGACGGGGCGCAAAAAGAATTTTTCCATAAACTGCATTTTGATTCCCCATTGACTTTGGATTTTGGAAAGACGGAAAAAACATTCGTTCATACACATTGGGGGCCAACAGAAAAAGCAACTGCTGCTTTTGGTCATGGTATTTCTGTCACACCTATGCATTTATTGTTGGCAGTGAATGCTGCAACTAATGGTGGGTATTATATTTATCCAACTTTGTTAAAACGCGGAATTGGTTCTGTAAAAGCGGAACATGTTTTAGATTCAAAAATATCTGCACAACTAAGAAATATTATGTATCACATCGCAGAAGAAACAACGGCTCAGAAGGCAAGGGTAAAAGGTATCGAAGTTGGTGGAAAAACAGGAACTGCTGAAAAAAGACACAAAGACGGAACAACAGATACGACCAGAAATGCAACTGTTTTTGCTGGAATATTCCCTGTGGCTGCACCGCAATATGTGATACTGGTTATGCTTGACGAACCACATGGATTAAAAGAAAATGGTGGTTGGAAA